>CATYZV010000234.1 GCA_958415865.1 uncultured Selenomonadaceae bacterium | reverse complement strand
CTATAAATTTCCATCTGTCAATCACTAAAACAATATAAAATTTTACTATTTGTGCCGATGCAATAGCTATTTTATTCCGGCTGCTTGCTCAATCGGCGCATTTATGGTATGATAACAGGCGTATAGCTGTAACTGAATACAAAAATACGATAAACACACATAAAGACGATGATGGAGAAAGTCCGCTTGCGCCGAAAGCTGCCAGAGAGCTGAGATAGGTGAAAATCAGTGCCGGTAAGCCCTGCGGAAAATCACTCCGGAGCTGCAGGCTGAAAGCTCTAGGCGATTAAGCTGTGCCGGTATCTTCCGTTAAAGAGAGTGCATATGATGGTATGTGAATAGGTGGTATATAAATGACGGCTCAGGCTCTCATCCTGTTTGGGATGGGAGCTTTTTTGACTGACGGCTCTTTCCTGTTCGGTGAGAGCTTTTTTTATTGCTGTCTGCCTCATATAGATAATTATACCATATTTACACAGCTTTTTTATTTGCTAATGTGTGAATTGTGATCAATTATTCCACTTAATCAATCATAATTTATAAGGAGGAAATCTCGTGTACAACAAGGTTGACACCAATCTGAATTTCGTCGAACGCGAAAAACAGGTGGAAAAATTCTGGGAAGACAATGATATATTCAAAAAACAGATGCACCGGCACGAAGATGCTGATGTATTTACATTCTACGACGGCCCGCCGACGGCAAACGGCAAGCCGCATATCGGACACGTGCTCACGCGCGTAATCAAAGACATGATTCCCCGCTATCAGGCGATGAAAGGCCACAAAGCACTGAGAAAAGCCGGCTGGGATACGCACGGGCTGCCCGTTGAATTGGAAGTCGAAAAAGCTCTCGGCATCAATGGCAAGGACCAGATTGAAAAATACGGCATTGAACCGTTCGTGAAAAAATGCAAGGAAAGCGTCTGGAAATACGAAGGTATGTGGGAAGAATTCTCCAAGGCTGTAGGCTTCTGGGCTGACATGAAAGACCCTTACGTTACGTACCACAATGATTACATCGAATCCGTATGGTGGGCACTCAAAGAAATCTGGAAAAAAGGCCTCCTCTACAAAGGCCACAAGATCGTTCCCTACTGCCCGCGTTGCGGCACGCCGCTGTCCTCGCACGAAGTTGCTCAGGGCTATAAGGATGTAAAAGAACGCTCCGCTATTGTCCGCTTCAAGGCTAAAGGCGAAGACGCTTACTTCCTCGCTTGGACGACCACGCCTTGGACACTGCCGTCAAACCTCGCACTCTGCGTAAATCCTGAAGTAACGTATGTAAAAGTACAGCACGACGGCTACACTTATTACATGGCTAAAGACCTCTGCGACAAGGTATTAAAAGAAGATTACACCATCCTCGAAGAAATGCCCGGCAAGGCACTGGAATACAGAGAATACGAACCGCTCTATCCCTACGCTGTAGGCAAGCTGCAGAAGGGCAAAAAAGCATTCATCGTTACCTGCGACGATTACGTAACGACTACCGACGGTACAGGCATCGTCCACATGGCTCCGGCATTCGGTGAAGACGACTCCCGTGTTTGCCGCGAATACGGCGTGGGCTTTGTGCAGTTCGTCGATGCTAAAGGCTGCATGACGGCAGATACCGACTGGCCCGGTGTATTCGTCAAAAAAGCTGACCCGAAAATCCTGAAAGACCTCGAAGAAAAAGGCCTGCTGTTTGATGCGCCAAAATTTGAACACAGCTATCCGCACTGCTGGCGCTGCGATACGCCGCTTTTGTACTACGCGCGTGAAACATGGTTTATCCGCATGACGGCTGTCCGCGACAAGCTCATCGCCAACAACAACACGATCAACTGGATTCCGCCGACGATCGGCAAAGGCCGCTTCGGCGACTGGATCGAACACGTACAGGACTGGGGCCTGTCGCGCAACCGCTACTGGGGCACGCCTCTCAATGTCTGGGAATGCGACTGCGGTCATCAGCACGCCATCGGCTCGATTGAAGAACTCAAATCCATGTCCGACAACTGCCCCGACAATATCGAGCTGCACCGCCCGTTCATCGACAAAGTAACGATCAAATGCCCGGAATGTGGTCATGAAATGCACCGCGTGCCGGAAGTAATCGACTGCTGGTTCGACTCCGGCTCCATGCCGTTTGCGCAGTGGCACTATCCGTTTGAAAATAAAAAGCTGTTTGAAGAACAGTTCCCGGCTGACTTCATCTCCGAAGCCGTCGATCAGACTCGCGGCTGGTTCTACTCCCTGCTCGCCATCTCCACACTGCTGTTCGACAAAGCTCCGTACAAAAATGTAATCGTGCTCGGCCACGTGCTCGACGCTCAGGGCCGCAAGATGAGCAAGTCCAAGGGCAATGCCGTAGAACCGATGAAGGCTCTCGCCAAGCACGGTGCCGATGCCATCCGCTGGTACTTCTACGAAAACAGCGCACCGTGGCTGCCCAACCGCTTCCACGATGCAGCAGTGCAGGAAGGACAGCGCAAATTCATGGGCACGCTCTGGAATACGTATGCCTTCTTCGTGCTCTATGCTAATATAGATAAATTCAATCCGGCTGAACATACGCTCGACTACGACAAGCTCTCCGTGCTCGACAAATGGTGCCTGTCCCGCCTCAATACCGTCATCAAGACAGTCGATGAAGACCTCAGTACTTACAAGATCACTGAAGCCGCTAAAGCCCTGGAACAGTTCGTCGATGAACTGTCTAACTGGTACGTAAGAAGAAGCCGCGAACGCTTCTGGGCTAAGGATACTGACCAGAACAAGATCAACGCCTACATGACGCTGTACACGGCACTGACGACCGTGATTAAACTGGCTGCGCCGATGATCCCGTTCATGACTGAATCCATCTACCAGAACCTCGTGCTCAACACGGAAAAAAATGCACCGATAAGCGTTCATCTCTGCGATTATCCGAAGGCAAACGAAGCTCATATCGACAGCGAATTGGAAAAGACGATGGGCCTCGTGCTCGACACCGTTGCACTGGGACGCGCAGCGCGCAATGAAGCCAATATCAAAAACCGCCAGCCGATCGGCCTGATGTACGTCAAAGCACCGTTCGCTCTCAACGAATTCTACACCAAGATCGTCGAAGAAGAACTCAACGTCAAGAAAGTGGAATTTAAAGACGATATGGACGAATACCTCAACTACGAAATCAAGCCGCAGTTCAAGGTGCTCGGCCCGAAATACGGCAAGCAGATGAAAGAAATCGCCGCAGCCCTCGCCAAAGTCAACGGCCACAAAGCTAAAGCAGAGCTCGACAAGACGAAAGCACTGAAGCTCGCACTCCCTTCCGGCGAAGTTACGCTCACGCCTGAAGACATCGACGTAAAACTGACGCAGACGAAGGGCTTTGTCGCACAGCGCTACGGCGAAGTTACTGTTGCCATCTCCACCGACCTCACGCCTGAACTGATCGAAGAAGGCTTCGTGCGCGAAGTCATCAGCAAGATCCAG
>CATYZV010000233.1 GCA_958415865.1 uncultured Selenomonadaceae bacterium | reverse complement strand
AAATATAAATATAAAAATCATCTCACATATTGTGAATAAAGCGTGAAACCGGCTTATAAATAATCCAAGTCAGCACAGCATTTATGCCCGCTTTCAGCAGATTGAAGGGCACAATAGCGGGCAGCAGCATTTCAATTACCTGCTCCATCGGAGCACCGAGAAACAGCGGCGTAAAAATGAGGTTGCAGCCGACCATCACCACCGTCATCACCAGCGAGCCGCAGACTAGAGCCACTGCCGCAGCCGTCTTCGTGCGCGTGCGCTGATAGATGAAGCCCGCCGTCAGCACAAAACTGCCCGTAGCTAAAACGTGCATTAAAATGCCGATAGGACCGCCGTCGCTGCTGATGAACAGCCCCTGAAAGACCGCCACAGCCACCGTCAAAATCAAGCCGCCGAACGTGCCGAACAGAAAAGTCCCTATCAGAATAGGCACATCAGCCGGATCGTACTTCATAAACGGCACGGCGGGCAATAGCGGAAAATTTATCAGCATGACCAGCACCAAAGAAAGAGCCGTCAGCATTGCCATGCTCGTGAGCATACGTGTTTTATTTGTCATCATCTTATATACCTCTGCTATTAATAAATTGAACAGCATATATTTTACAATAGAGGCAGTATATTTTCAAGAAGAGGGGGCTAGGCTGCAAAAGTGAAATTTCTATGTATAAAAAAGCCTGAGCAGATCTGTGCCCAGGCTTTTACGCTTTTATAGAAGCATTTATTTTTTATTTTTCGTCTGCATTCATCTTGCGGATAGGATTGAAGGTAAATTCACCGTTGTCCAGACCGATGTCTACAGTGTCGCCTTCTTTGACTTCACCTTTGATGATTTCCTTGCTGAGTGCCGTTTCAATCGTATGCGAGATCAGGCGGCGCAGAGGACGTGCACCGAATGCCGGTTCAAAGCCTTCGTCAGCGAGGCGGTTGAGTGCATCATCCGACCACGATAAGGAGATGTTGACCTGACGCTGGAGGCGTTTGTTGAGGTTTTCGAGCATGATGGAAGCAATTTTCTTAACCTGTTCTTTCTTGAGTGCCTTGAATACGATGATATCATCGACACGGTTCAAGAATTCAGGGCGGAAGTAATCTTTCAAGATGCCGCGCACGAGTTTTTCAGCTTCGGCAAAGTCCGGCGTGTTGAGGATTTCGTGGCTGCCGAGGTTGGAAGTCATGATGATGACGGTGTTCTTGAAGTTTACTACGCGGCCTTTGCCGTCGGTCAAGCGGCCATCGTCGAGAATCTGGAGCAGCACGTTGAACACGTCGCGGTGTGCTTTTTCGATTTCATCGAGCAGAATTACGCTGTAAGGGCGGCGGCGGACTGCTTCGGTGAGCTGACCGCCTTCATCGTAGCCGACGTATCCCGGAGGCGCGCCGATCAAGCGGGCTACAGAGTGCTTTTCCATGTATTCGCTCATGTCTATGCGGATCATGCTGCGTTCATCGTCAAACAGCGATTCGGCAAGCGTCTTGGCAAGTTCCGTCTTGCCGACACCGGTCGGACCGAGGAAGATGAACGAGCCGATAGGACGGTTCGGGTCTTTGATGCCGGCACGGGCGCGGATGATAGCTTCGCTGACGGCTTTGACGGCTTCGTCCTGACCGACGACACGTTCATGCAGCACGTCTTCGAGGTGAACGAGTTTTTCGCGTTCGCCCGTCATCATCTTCGTAACAGGAATGCCCGTCCAGCGGCTTACTACCTGAGCGATATCTTCTTCGGAAACTTCTTCTTTCAGCAGGCGGTTTCCTTCATCATCATGAACTGCCTTTTCCATGTCAGCGAGTTCTTTTTGCAGCTGAGGCAGCCTGCCGTACTTGATTTCAGAGGCCTTGGCGTAATCGCCGCTGCGCTGTGCCTTTTCCATTTCGTTGTGCGCGCTGTCCATTTCCTTCTTGATGGCGCGGACGCGGACGATGCCCTGTTTTTCTTTATCCCATTTAGCCT
The DNA here is from genome assembly GCA_958415865.1 of uncultured Selenomonadaceae bacterium. Lineage (GTDB taxonomy): Bacteria > Bacillota > Negativicutes > Selenomonadales > Selenomonadaceae > Megamonas. Next base: position 1,515 of record CATYZV010000233.1, on the reverse strand, counting down.
TGAGCTTTTCTTCTTCAGCCTGCAGTTCTTTCTTTTCATCGACGAGCTTAGCCAATTTTTCTTTGGAAGCTTCATCCGTTTCCTTATTCAAAGCTTCTTCTTCGATCTGGAGCTGCATGATCTTGCGGCGCAGTTTTTCAATCGGTTCCGGCAGGGATTCGATTTCCGTGCGCAGCTTTGCAGCAGCTTCATCGACTAGGTCGATGGCCTTATCGGGCAGGAAGCGATCGGAGATGTAGCGGTCGGACAGCACGGCAGCCGATACGAGCGCGTTATCGCGAATGCGCACGCCGTGATGAACTTCATAGCGTTCCTTGAGACCGCGCAGGATGGAAATGGTATCTTCTACCGTCGGTTCGCCGACCATTACCGGCTGGAAACGGCGTTCCAAGGCAGTATCCTTTTCGATGTACTTTCTGTATTCGTTCAGCGTCGTAGCACCGATGCAGCGCAGCTGACCGCGGGCGAGCATAGGTTTCAACAGGTTGCCGGCATCCATCGCGCCTTCCGTTGCACCTGCACCGACGACGGTGTGGATTTCATCTATGAACAGGAGGATCTGTCCATCGGATTTTGCAATTTCATTCAGTACGGATTTGAGTCGTTCTTCAAATTCACCGCGGTACTTAGCACCGGCGATTAACGAACCCATATCGAGGGAGAACAGCGTCTTGTTCTTCAGAGATTCCGGCACATCACCGGCGACAATGCGGCGTGCGAGACCTTCGACGATAGCCGTCTTGCCGACACCAGGTTCACCGATGAGGACAGGGTTGTTCTTCGTGCGGCGGGACAGAATTTCAATCGTGCGGCGGATTTCTTCATCACGGCCGATGACAGGATCGAGCTTGCCGACTTTCGCCATTGCCGTCAGATCGCGGCCGTATTTTTCCAGAGCCTTAAAGCCGCTTTCCGGATTGTCGCTGTTGACATTCTGCTTGCGTTCAGTCTTGATTACCGACTGAATTTTATTCTGATGCAAATTGAATTCACGACACAGAGCCTGCATTTCATCATCACTGTCGCTGACGATGGCCAGCAGCAGATGTTCCGTGCTGATATATTCATCATTCATATTTTCCGCGAGCTTAGCCGCGCGGCCCAGCACACGCACCATTTCCGTGCTCATGCCCAGACGGCTCTGACCCTTGACGCTCGGTATGCGCTTGAGCATCTGTTCCAGACGCGCCTTGAGCATCGGCAGATCGACCTTGCATTCACCGAAAATAGCAGCCAGCAGACCTTCCGGTTCCTTTATTAAAGCAGACAGCAAATGAGCTGAGGTTATTTCCTGATGGTAGCGCAGAGCAGCTTCCTGCTGCGCAGCCTGCAGAGCTTCAAGAGCTTTTTGAGTATATTTTTCTTCAGCCATATTGTTACCTCCAAACAGTCGGATTAATTTCAATAATAATATCGTAAACGAGAATGAATCCTTCTGAGCTATACGCTCATTTCTCATTTACAAATGAAATTATATACCATAAAAGTCAAAATGTCAAATACTTTTTTCGATTT
>CATYZV010000232.1 GCA_958415865.1 uncultured Selenomonadaceae bacterium | reverse complement strand
GAATTATACAGTGCAGAATCTGGAATTTATTCCCAAATATTTCTTTGTGCCGGATATTATCGAAAAAAGAAAATCTCTATCGCCGGCTGCTGAAAGAAGCGGCTGGATTGGATGCAGTATTTTATACAGCAAAATACCGCCGCAGGGCAAGATCAGCATTATTAAAAACGGAGTATTGGCAGATAAAGCAAAAATTTTAGACAGCTATAATCACAGCCGAATTTTCGACTTAGGCAGTGTATCAAAGCGCAGCTGGCTGTTTGATATCATGGAATGCGTTAATATGATAAAAACAGACGTATTTTCACTGAATGAAATGTATTTATTCACCGATATACTAGCCAAGAAATACGTAAATAATAACAATATCCATGCTAAAATCAGGCAGCAGCTCCAATTTTTGCGGGATAGAGGTCTTATTGAATTTCTAGGCAGGGGAAATTATAGGAAATTATATTAATCTATCTTGCAGATAGGATCGTAGTTTTCATCCATAAGGATAAACTCAGCATCATTGGCGAAGTCATCTGCGCTCAGTATTATCTCAGAATCGGCATATTTGCGCTGTACAGTCTGTATTTGAGCCTGTAAATCTTCTTTTGTATCAGCTTCTATGACAAAAGATCTTTCCAATGTTTCGCGGATTATTAAAAATCGTTTCATTTGTTGAGTCCTTTATCTGATAAAGTATGATCTATTATTGATCGAGATACCGCCTTTTGTCAATAAAAAAGTCTTTCGGAAAGTGTATTATTCCGAAAGACTTTTTCTTTAAGGGCTGATTAATATATTATTCCCATTCAATCGTAGCCGGCGGCTTGGAAGTTACGTCATAAACTATTCTGTTTACGCCGGGTACTTCGTTGACGATGCGGCGGGATACGGTGTCTAATACTTCAAACGGGATGCGTGCCCATTCGGAGGTCATAGCATCGCTGCTGGTAACGGCACGGAGCGCGATGGTGTGGCAGTAGGTGCGGCTGTCGCCCATTACTCCGACGGAGCGGATGTTGGGCAGGCAGGCAAAGTACTGCCAGATTTTTTCAGCCAGGCCTGCTTTGGCGATTTCTTCGCGGAATATGGCATCGGCTTCGCGGACTACGGCGAGTTTGTCTTCTGTTACTTCGCCGAGTACGCGGATGGCGAGGCCGGGTCCGGGGAAGGGCTGTCTCCATACGAGGTCGTGGGGAATGCCGAGTTCTTCGCCTACGGCGCGTACTTCGTCTTTGAAGAGTTCGCGCAGCGGTTCGATGAGTTCAAATTGGATGTCTTCGGGCAGCCCGCCGACGTTGTGGTGGCTCTTGATAGTGGCGGAGGTCTTGGTGCCGCTTTCTACTACGTCAGGGTAGATGGTGCCCTGTACGAGGTAGTCGATGTGGCCGAGCTTGTTGGCTTCGGCTTCAAATACGCGGATGAATTCTTCGCCGATGATCTTGCGTTTTCTTTCGGGGTCAGATACGCCTTTGAGCTTGCTCATGAAGCGGTCTTGTGCGTTGACGCGGATGAGGTTCATGTCGAACTGTTTGCGGAATACGTGTTCTACTTCGTCGCCTTCGTTTTTGCGCAAAAGGCCGTGGTCGACGAATACGCAGGTGAGCTGTTTGCCTACTGCTTTGTGCACGAGTACGGCTGCAACGGAGGAGTCAACGCCGCCGCTTAGTGCGCAGAGTACTTTTTTGTCGCCGACAAGTTCGCGGATTTCAGCGATTTTGCTCTTGGCGAATGAGCTCATGGTCCAGTCGCCTTTGAGTCCGCAGATGTCAAAGAGGAAGTTTTTGAACATCTTCATGCCGAAAGGTGTGTGCTTTACTTCGGGATGGAACTGTACGCCGTAGAATTTGCGCTTGTCGTCGCACATAGCGGCTACGGGAGTGTTTTTAGTAAAGCCGATGGTCTTGAAGCCTTCAGGTACTCGATCGACGAAGTCGCGGTGGCTCATCCAGCAGGTTTCATTGGGGCTGATGCCTTTAAACAGTTTGCTGTCTGTGTCGAGTGTTATTTCCATCTTGCCGTATTCGCCTGCTTCGGCGTGTGCCACGTTGCCGCCGAGGTTGAAGGCTGTGAACTGGTGGCCGTAGCAGATGCCGAGTACGGGCAGGCCGAGTTCGAATATCTTGGGATCTGCCTGGGGCACGTCGTCTTCATAAACGCTGCTGGGACCGCCGGTCAGGACGATGGCCTGCGGGTCTTTTGCCTTGATCTGTTCGATGGTGTAGTCGTAGGGAACGAGTTCGCAGTAAACACCGCATTCACGGATGCGGCGGGCGATCAGCTGGTTGTACTGGCCGCCGAAGTCGATTACGAGAACTAATTCGTGAGATTTGCTCAATTTATTTCCTCCTGTTGCAGTATTGTTATATTTAGACAAAAATGCTCTCTTTACAGAATAGTTTACTATAGAGCAGTTCCTCTGTAAAGAGAGCATTTATATATTACGTGTTTAATTATCAGTTAAGCTGATTAAGCTTTGCCGTCGCAGCCGAGAACGTCTTTGATCTTGTGAGCAACGAGAGCTTTGATGTTGTTTCTGCCGTCAGCGAGGTACTGGCGCGGGTCAAAGTGATCCGGATGTTCGTTGAAGTGCTTGCGGATACCTGCGGTCATTGCAAGGCGAAGGTCGGAGTCGATGTTGATCTTGCAGACAGCCATGGAAGCAGCTTTGCGCAGCTGAGCTTCAGGCACGCCTACAGCGTCGGGCATATGGCCGCCGTTTTCGTTGATGATCTTAACGAATTCCTGCGGAACGGAGGATGCGCCGTGCAGAACGATCGGGAAGTTCGGGAGGCGTTTTGCAACGTCTTCGAGGATGTCGAAGCGGAGCGGAGGCGGTACGAGAACGCCGTTTTCATCTCTGGTGCACTGGTCGGGAGTGAATTTGTATGCGCCGTGGCTTGTGCCGATAGCGATTGCCAGGGAGTCAACGCCGGTTTTCGTAACGAATTCTTCAACCTGTGCAGGATCGGTGTAATGAGCTTCATGAGCTGCTACTTTAACATCGTCTTCGATGCCTGCGAGCTGGCCAAGTTCAGCTTCTACTACTACGCCGTGAGCGTGAGCGTATTCAACGACTTCTTTCGTTTTTTCGATGTTTTCTTTGAAGTCGTAGTGAGAACCGTCAAACATAACGGAGGTAAAGCCGCCGTCGATGCAGGATTTGCAAATTTCAAAATCTGCGCCGTGGTCGAGGTGCAGAGCGATAGGCAGGCCGGTTTCTGCTACAGCAGCATCAACAAGGCGAGTGAGATATGCAGGGTTAGCGTATTTTCTTGCGCCTGCGGAGCACTGCAGAATAACGGGAGCGTTGAGTTCTTTAGCTGCTTCGGTGATACCCTGAACGATTTCCATGTTGTTTACGTTGAAGGCACCGATTGCGTAGCCGCCTTCATACGCTTTTTTGAACATTTCTTTGGTTGTAACTAATGGCATATGTTATAAACCTCCGTAATTGAAATGAAAATTTAAAATTCACCTATATTATAG
>CATYZV010000231.1 GCA_958415865.1 uncultured Selenomonadaceae bacterium | reverse complement strand
GTTGATATCTTGCAATGAGTAAAGTATTTTGTCTGCTATTTCTTTAGGATATCTTGCCTGTATATCAGCTTCAGATATATCCGACAGCTTCATAGATAAGGTCAAGAAGTTTGCGTTGAGCTTGTTTGTTATGTCTATATCGAAGAACTCTAGCATTTTATTTACATAGTTTATGACACAAGACTGAAATAAAGGAACGTATATTTGTTCATATTCCTCAGTGATAAAGTGAGTACTTGTATTTCTAAGAGAGATTATCTTTTCTAAATTTATGCGTAAAGGGTCTTTATTATTGGTAAAGATTTTAGCAATACAGTTCTCAAGCGATAATGTACGATTTGACTTATCTTTGTAATAGATACTTGGATTACCTTTAGTTTTTAAAAGACATGCTTTTAGCATCAATTCCCATGCGTTGCATATAAAAAAACTAAATCCTTCAACTCTGTATTGTATGGTAGGTTTGTTGTATAATTCAATAGCTACGATAAAGGCTTCTTGGCTTTTTCCCAATAATTTTTCTGCTAAATCCAATAAATACACCTCCTAATTATACATCCGCTATTCTAAAGAAATTATGCTTGTACTGAAGCTCCAGAAAATCACTCAGCGCCTTTTTGTCAATGCCGAAATCAATGGCCCGCTGTGCCTCTTGGCGCACTGTTACGAGCATATCAACGTCGCCCAGTACGTCGGCTATCTTCAAATCCGGCAGCCCGTGCTGCATCGAGCCGAAGAACTGGCCGGGGCCGCGCAGCCGCAGGTCTTCTTCCGCCAGCACGAAGCCGTCGGATATCTTTTCCAGTAAATAGAGCCGCTCCAGTGAATTGGCATTGCGCCCGCGGTTTACGAGTATGCAGTACGAAGCGTACTGACCGCGCCCTATGCGCCCGCGCAGCTGATGCAGCTGGGCAAGCCCGAACCGCTCCGCGCCCTCGATGACCATGATGCTGGCATTGGGCACATTAACACCTACTTCAATCACCGTAGTCGATATAAGCACGTCTATCTTGCCGTCGAGAAAATCGTGCAATAGCTGTTCCTTTTCCTTTGCCGGAAGTCTGCCGTGCAATAGTGCGCAGCGCACGTCATATAAAAAGCCTGATGACAGTTCCTCGTATATCATCTCTACCGACGCAGCATCGCTCGTATCGCTGTCTTCGATCATGGGGCAGACGACATACGCCTGCCTGCCTTTTTCTACTTCGCCGCGCACGAATTTGTATATAAGCTCGCGCCTGTCGGGCTGGCGCACGAACGTTCTTATCGGCTTGCGTCCCGGCGGCAGTCCCTTTATGAACGACACATCGAGATCACCGTAGACGGTCAATGTCATCGTGCGCGGAATCGGTGTAGCCGTCATCACCAGTACATCGGGTAGTACGTCATGTGCCTTGTTCTCCAATTCAGCACGCTGATTTACGCCGAAGCGGTGCTGTTCATCCGTAACGACTAAGCCCAGATTTTTAAATACGACGCTCTCTTGAATGAGCGCGTGAGTGCCGATAGCGATTTGAATCGTGCCGTCAGCAAGCCCTTCCGATAATTCGCGCCGCTGTTTTGCCTTGAGGCTGCCCGTCAGCAGACCGACTGTGATGCCCAGCGGCTCCAATAATTCTTTTATTTTTTCGTAATGCTGAAGAGCCAGTATTTCCGTCGGAGCCATCAGCGCACCCTGCCAGCCATTTTCCGCTGCCTTGACCAAAGAGAGCAGTGCAATGACCGTCTTGCCGGAGCCGACATCGCCCTGTACCAGCCGCTGCATCTGCACGTCCTTTTCCATATCGGCGCATATCTCGTGCCAGACCTTATCCTGATCCGCCGTCAGAGTAAAAGGCAGTGCCTGCTGTACCTTTCGCACCAATTCGCTATTGGGCAGAAATCTTATGCCGCATTTTTTGCACTGATGCTGTTTTTTCAGCAGCAATAAACCCGACTGTATGCTGAAAAGCTCCTCGAAGATCAGCGACCGCCGCGCCGCCTCTAACTCCTGCTTAGTCGCCGGGAAATGAATCTGCCGAACGGCTTGTGCTTTATCAAGGAGATCATGCTTTTTGCGCAGAAAATCCGGCACGATATCCGGGATCTGCATATCGGATCCCAGAGCCTGCTCCATCAGCTTGCGAAAATCCTTGGGCTTTAAGTAATCCGGCAGGGTGTAGATCGGCATAAAGCTGCACTGTCCGCCTCCGTCTGAGCCTTCCTCTTCGATGTCGAAGGAAATTATCTGGCTCATGGCAAGCTGCCCGTAGCCGCCGTAAGCATAAGCGACCTTGCCGTGCACGAACAGCCGCGTGCCCTGCTTTAACTTTTTCTTTAGATAATCCTGATTGAACCAATTCAGCTGAATCGTGCCACTGTCATCGGCAAGGATGACTGTCAATAGCTTCAAGCCGCGCCGCGTGTTCTTCTCCGCCACCGCAGCTATCCTGCCGCGCACATTCGCCGTGTCGCCCGCCTGAAGCTGCGCCATCGACGTTACTTCGCTCTGATCCTCATAGCGGCGCGGATAGTACGTCAGCAAATCGTAAATATTTTCTACGCCCAGCTTTTGCAGTGCCTTCGCCTTTTTCGGCCCTACGCCCTTCAAAAACTGCACGCTCTGTCTTATATCCATAGTATCAGTCTCGCCTTAATATAATATGATGAACTTCATTATATCACATCAGCTGTGCTCAATCGAAATCTAATCGTATTTTAATCTTATTCTAATCGTTTTTTAATTGATTTCCATCATCGAATAAACTATTATAAAAATATAAATCATCGGACAGAAAGAAGGTTTCCCCTATGAAAAAACTATTAGCAGCACTGCTCGTATCAGCCGCAGCCCTAACCGCTCAGTCGTATACCGCCAACGCCAATCCAGCTGAAACAGCTCCCGCCGCAGCGGTTCAGCAGCAGAGCAGCATTGTTGTCAACGGGAAGGTACTGAATCAATTTTCTTACGAAGTGAACGGCTGCACGCTCGTGCCGGCACGTGCCGTCAGCGATGCTTTAGGCTTTAAAATAACTTGGAACGGCGATGACCAAAGTGCCGATATCGTCGGCGATGCTATGAAGATGAACGTCAAAGTCGGCGATGACTCCTACATGGCGACGAGCGTTATCGCCATCGGCGCAACAGCACCGGCGCAGCTCGGCTCTGCCCCGATACTGATCAACGATACTCTTTACGTACCTGCTCAGATATTCCGCATAATACAGGGCAATGACCCCGATACCGTAAAAGAATCCGGCGGCAAGGTGATCATCAGCAAAGCGCCGGCTCAAGCTCCCGTGCCCATGGCTCAATGATATTTTCTGACTGATTAAGTGATATTTTACAAAGAATTTACAGTGTTTTAGCTCAATCTAAATCAAATCTACACATTTCAATTATATACTGTATTTGCTAATCCTAAATGGCTCCTCTTATTGTCATTTAGTCAATCTTCCGCAGCCTTTAATCCTTTAGCTGCGGTATTTTTTTGCCCAAAAT
>CATYZV010000230.1 GCA_958415865.1 uncultured Selenomonadaceae bacterium | reverse complement strand
AATCAAATCCATATTGAAATGATATGAAATATATAGGCATATAAGGAGACTTTTTTATGATTAAAGTTTTTTCACCGCAGGAACAGCGTGTATTAAAGAATCATGGCAAGGTTGTATTTAATAATGAAAGAAAAAATAATCGCATAAAACAAATTTACAATAATTTCCAAAATAATAAATCAGCTGTTGATATTCAAAGAGCGAAGTATTTTACGGAATCATTTAAGGAAACAGAAGGACAGCCGCTTAATCTGCGCTGGGCTAAGGCACTGCATCGCATTGCAGAGAAAATAGACGTGATTATTGATGACGGCCAGCTGTTGGCAGGCCGCGGAGGAAGACAAGGCAAATACGGACTGATTTATCCTGAGCTGGATGGATGCTTTTTGAACATCTTTTTGAATCAGGCAAAAACACGTAAAGAATCACCGTTTGAATTCAGTGAAGAAGATGCTGCCGTTCTGGAAAATGAAATTTATCCGTACTGGAAGGATAAGACTTATTACACTGATTTTGCCAATTCTTTGCCGGAAGATATTTTGAAACTTACCTTTGAACCGTCTGACAAGTTTACTTCACGCTATATTGTCAATGAAACATCGTCTATGCGTTCAGCACTGCAATGGGTACATGATTATAAAAAAGGCTTAGAAGTGGGCTTCCAAAAGATAAAAGATGACGCTGAATCAAAGATATCTCAGCTTCAGTTGACAGAAAGCTCTGACAAGGAAGAAAAACTGGCTTTTTGGCGTGCTATAGCAATTGCAGCAGATGCGATTATCGTATTGGCTCAGCGTTACAGCGATGAAGCAAAAAAGCTTGCTCGTCAGGAAAAAGACAGTACACGCCGAGCTGAATTGCTCAAGATTGCCCGCATCTGCGCTAAAGTTCCGCGCTATCCGGCTAATTCCTTTTATGAAGCTGTGCAGTCGCAGTGGTTCATGCAGCTTTTTTCCCGCTTGGAACAGAAGACAGGTGCTACAATATCCAATGGCAGGATGGACCAGTATTTATATCCGTATTATTTGAAAGACAAGAAGCTGGGCCGCATTGATAAAGAAGGTGCTAAAGAGTTATTGGACTGCATGTGGCTTGCTATGGCTCAGTACGTAGATTTATATGTTAGTCCTGCCGGGGTTAAATTTAATGAAGGATATGCCCATTGGGAAGCTGTTACAATAGGAGGCGTGGATGCAGACGGTAAGGATGCGGTCAATGAGCTGACACATATTTTTCTTGAAGATAAGCGAGAATTCCCGCTTAATTTCCCTGATTTGGCAGCACGCGTGCATAAAGATTCACCGGAAAGCTATCTGCAGGATGTGGCCTTGACGATTAAAGAAGGATCGGGTTTTCCTAAGCTCATCAATGATGAAGAAATCATTCCCATTTTGACAGGCAAGGGTGCTGATTTGAAATCAGCGAGAGATTATGCTGTTTCCGGCTGCACGGAAGCGAGAATGCCTAATCTTGATACGTACACCAGCCCATGCCCTTATGTGAATTTAGGAGCAGCTATTGAACTGACTTTAAATAATGGCAGGCTGCCTCGTACAGGCGATGAACTGCTGACATTGGAAACAGGCGAAGTGGAAGACTTCAAGAGCTGGGAAGATTTCGAACAGGCATTTTTCCGCCAAGAACGTTTCTTGCTACAGGCGGCGTTCCGCCAGCAATCTTATGTCAATAAAATAAGAGCTAATCATTTTGCTGCGCCGTTTGCCTCATCGCTTCATGCTCTGTGCTTGGCAGATGCAAAAGATCTGCACAGTGAAAAGATTAAAGGCGGCATTGATCTTGGTTATTTTGACCTCATTGGCTACGCTAGTGCAGCTGATTCATTAGCGGCTATTAAGAAGAATGTATTTGAAAAACATTACTTTACGATGGCTGAATTGAAAGCTGCTCTGGATGCTGATTTTGCAGGAGCAGAACCGCTGCGTCAAAGGCTGTTAAATGCGCCTAAGTATGGCAATGATGATGAATATGTCGACAGTATTGCTAAGCAGATAGATCAAGTGGCAGCTCAGGAATCCAAGAAGAATTACGAAAAGACCGGCATCTACATGGACTTGCGCTATGTGCCTGTTACATCGCATATTCCATTTGGCAAAGTAACAGGAGCTCTGCCCAATGGACGCAAAGCCGGTACAGCTTTATCTGATGGTTCTTCGCCGTCCCAGGGTGCTGATATCAAAGGACCTACTTCGGTCATTATGTCTAATTACCGCACGAAAAATTACAATATCGTCAATAGAGCTGCGCGTCTGCTAAATATTAAATTGAATCCTGCTACTGTGGAAAATCCTGAAGGCACAAAGAAATTGGAAGCGTTTATAAGAGCGTGGTGCGCTTTGAGATTGTGGCATCTTCAGTTCAATATCATCAATAAGCAGACATTGCAGGCAGCTCAGCGTCATCCGGAAGATTATCGCAGTCTGCTGGTACGCGTTGCCGGATACAGTGCGTATTTTGTCGAACTAACGAAGGAATTGCAGGAAGATATAATAAGCAGGACAGAACATCGCGCTGTTTGATCAACAAAAGATGGTGATAAGTAGATGGAAAACTTAAAAGGAAGGATATTTAATATACAGCATTTTTCTGTGAATGACGGGCCGGGTATCCGCACAGTCGTGTTTTTTAAAGGCTGCCCGCTGCGCTGCCGCTGGTGCGGCAATCCAGAATCTCAAAAAGGATTGCCGGAGCCGGCGTGGTCGGAAGAAAAATGCCTGCACTGTGCCAACTGCGAATATAGGACAAAAGGCAAAATTCATTTTGACGAGGATAATAAGCTGTGTTTTAGCGGTGTCAAACTTAATCGGGAGCAGATAGAAGATATCTGCTCTTCTGAGGCACTGCATCTGATCGGCAGTTTTAAAACAGTCGATGAAGTATGGTCTGAAGTAGAAAAAGATAAAGTTTTCTATGAAAATTCACATGGCGGCATGACTTTGAGCGGCGGAGAGCCGCTCAGCCAGCCGGATTTTGCTGAAGCACTGCTGATAAAAGCACATGAAGCAGGTATTCATTGCGCGATTGAAACGTCCGGCTACGCTCCGTGGCACGTTTTATACAATATCGCCGGTCATCTGGATTATATTTTTTATGATATTAAAAGTCTGAACAGGCAAAAGCATATAGAGCAGACAGGAGTAGATAATACACGTATTTTGGAAAATTTTGCGAAGCTGGTGAAGGCTTATCCGGATAAAATGATACATGTGCGTACGCCGGTTATACCGGGGTTTAACGATACAGTGGCGGATATAGATGCTATTTTAGATTTTTTGGCAGATTATCCGCAGGTAAAATATGAACTGCTGCAGTATCATCGCTTCGGTATAGGCAAGTATAAGACACTAAGGCGCAAATACAATATGCCGGATGCAAAGATAGATGATAAATTTATGACGATGCTTAGGAAAAGGGCAGAGGTGAAAAGAAATCATGAACAGCAAATTGATCAAGGCAGGAAATTT
>CATYZV010000229.1 GCA_958415865.1 uncultured Selenomonadaceae bacterium | reverse complement strand
AACGAAAAGGCACTGATGATATGAACGATAAAAATACAGCTGAACAGACCTACACCATTCGAGAAGTAGCACAGAAGTTCCATATGCAGCCCTCCACACTGCGCTATTACGAAGATATCGGGCTTTTGACGCACGTAGGGCGCACCGCATCAGGCAAGCGCGTCTACAAAGATATGCACGTGCACCGCCTCAGCACCATCTGCTGCTTTAAAAATGCCGGCATGAGCATCACCCAGCTCCGGCAGTTTTTCCGCTGTGAAGAAAATGAAGATGAGCATATCGACGAAATCGTGGCACTGCTCGAAGCTCAGAAAATGCACGTAATGCAGGAGATAGCACAGCTGCAAAAAGACCTTGCCCACGTACAGCGCAAATTGGACTATTACACCGATGTGCGCAGATCCATACAAGGCAATCTGCCGCGCCCTGACTGGGCGGACTACAGATGCCGCTAAAAGTCAAAAGGCATCTGCCGATTACAGCAGATGTCTTTTTTCTTCATTATATATATAGCCGAAAGAACAAACTCATTGAGCTGAATCGGCTTTAGCCTCGGAATCCGCCGCTTTTTGATTAGCCGCGATCTGAGCTTTTAATTCCTGCTTCATCACGGTGAAAATTTCCTTGAGGCGGTCCACCGATATGCCTGTAGCTTTGGACATTTCTTCATACCGCTGGTCTTCGCTCATCGCCTGCACTTTTTCTTTATACGCCTGACGCTGTTCATCGTTCATCTTTGCAAAATCGCTGTGTGATTTCGTCATGAAAGCGATCATAGAATTGGCTTCTTCAGCAGTCAATTTCTGCTGCTTTACCAGCTGTCCGAGGAATGCCGCTGCACGCTGGTCGCGATCGCCGGGCTGCACCTTTTGCGGATGGCTCAAGATATCTTCTATTACAGCCGCATCAACACCGGATTGCTTAGATAATCTATCTATGTTTTTGCTGAGCTGTAGAAATTCAGCGCAGTCGACACGATAAGCCTTAGCTTCATCTCCGCTGAGCCTAGCCAGCTGTTCAGCGTACGATTTATTTTCCTGGTAAAAATCGATTACTGCCTTTTGCAGTGAAGCCGCCTGAGCATCATTTATTTTTCCCGCCTTTACAGCTTTGTCAATAGCCGTAAATGCCATTGCCGCACGCTTTGCCGTATCCTGCGTCATCCAGCTGTAATCGCTCATCATGTGATGCAGATGTTTTTCATAGAGTGCCTTGCCCGGATCTACAGGCAGCGTCGCCTTGTCAAAATCAGCAGCCATTTCCTGATGCGCTGCCGGTACAGCAGCCGCATCAGCATCGGCGGCGAGAGAAACAGAGTTGAAAGCAGCAGCCGTGCATCCTGCTATCAGTGCTGCTATGAGTTTTTGGCGTGAAAATAAAGCCATCATTAACACATCCTTTGATTATTGATAGTATTTGTCTTTTATCATACCACAAAAACGATAAATTAACAGCGGCATAAATTATTTTTAGGGTTTGCAAAATCAAATCGACGTACTAAAATGATAAGGTATACAAGATACAAAGGAGTTGATATTTTGGCAAGATTAATAGATAAAGGAACTAAGGAATACAAGCTGGCACTTACGATGATGTTCTTCGGCAGCGTGGCGGCTTTCGGGGCTGAGTACTGCCTGCAGCCCATCATCCCGATAGTAGCAAAGGACTTCGGGCTTACACCTACGGCGGCGAGCCTGTCGATGTCGGCGGGCACCATCGGCATGGCTGTGTCGATGCTGTTGATAGCCAGCATATCAAAATATTTGGAGCGCAAAAAAGTAATGGTCGTCGCTCTCGGCATTTCAGCACTGCTGATCGTCTTGATGTCCTTCATGCAGGATTTTAAGCTGCTGCTTGTGCTGCGCTTCATCCAAGGAATGCTGCTCGCCGGATTTCCGTCGCTGGCAGTGGCGTATATTAATGAAGAATTCAATCCAAAGATACTCGGCACGGCAATCGGTGTCTACGTTGCTGCTACGCCGCTGGGCGGCCTTTCCGGGCGCATACTCATCAGTACGCTGAGCGATGTCGCAAGCTGGCGCACGGGGCTTTTGATCGCCGGTGCACTCTATCTGTTCAGCGCGGTGATGATGTGGTTTTTCCTGCCGCCTTCGCTCAACAAGAAAATCGAGCATGGCAGAATCCACATCGCTTGGAAAGACTTTTTCAGCCTGCTGAAATCGCGGAAGATCATGATGATTTACTTCACGGCGTTCTGCTCTATGGGCTGCTTCGTCTGCACGTATAATTTTATCTCTTACGTGCTGATACATGAGCCGTACAATCTTAGCCAGACTGTTATCGGCTTTATCTTCGTAATATATTTAGTCGGCACGGTCAGCTCCGCTGTGATGGGCAGACTGTCCGACCATTACGGCCACAGCATCATGATCTTAATAGCGTTCGTCATTCAGTCGTCAGGCCTTTTGATAACGCTGCTGATGCCTCTCTACATGAAAATACTCGGTCTTGCCGTATTCACCTTCGGCTTTTTCGGCGTACATGCCAATGCCTGCGCCTGGGCTCCGCAAAGCTCTGCCAATGACAAGGCTCAGGTATCGGCACTCTACATGCTGTTTTACTACGCCGGAGCCAGTGCATTAGGCACGGCAGGCGGCGTATTCTTGAGCGCGGACGGCTGGCGAGGCGTGGTATTTTTCCAAGAAGCCGTTCTATTTGCCGGCATTTTGGCTGCCCTGTTCTTATTCGTAGAAAGCAAGCGCAAAAAAAGCTCCCTATGACAGCTGAAAAAACAGTTTAGAAATGGTATAATATACACAATATGGAGAGCAAAACCATTTAGATTAGGATGAGATATCGACATGCACTTTCAACAAGATTATATCGCTTCATTTCATCGGGAGCCGTCCATATTGTTTTTTGACCTGGAGATGACAGGCGGCAACTGCGCTTTAGACGAAATACTGCAGCTCACGCTTGTCGATATGTTCAAAGGCGTGATTTTCAATGAGTACATCCGGCCTAAAAAGTGCAAGAGCTGGAAGGAAACAGAGAAGATTCACCATATAACGCCGGAAATGGTACAGCACTGTCCGACGCTCAAGGACTTTCAGCATGAGATCAAAAAAGCATTGACGAATGCCGATGTGATGGTCGGCTACGGCATTGAAAACGACCTGCGCTTCATGAAGAAGAACAAGCTGTTCGCCGGAAAGCGCACGATAATATACGACCTGCAAAGATCCTTTTCGCGCCTATGCAGCTCCAACAGCGATATGCCCAGCCTGCAAAGCTGCGCCCACTACTGCGCCTGCCCGTCATTCGGCACGCTGCACAACAGCCTCACCGATGCCTGCATGACCATCTACTGTTTCAGCGTCCTGTACGGTCTGGAAGTACCTAAGTGGCTGCGCAGTTTCAGCAGTGATTTGAAATAAATATCATTTATGATGGTATTAAATTAATTTAAAAATTTTAAGGTAGATTATTGACAATAGATTTATTAAAATCTATACTGTTAATAGATGTCA
>CATYZV010000228.1 GCA_958415865.1 uncultured Selenomonadaceae bacterium | reverse complement strand
GCTTTATACTGTGAGTTTTTGATTTCTTGCTTAATATTTTCAAGTAGAGATAGATACTCTTTTGAGTTAATTAACATTATTAACCGCCTCATTTTATTAATTACTTATCGCGCTTTGCCAAGCGTTTTCCTTCTACTAAAAGCGGCTTTAAGAATTTGCCGGTGTATGATGCTTTGACTTTGACGATTTCTTCCGGCGTGCCTTTGGCTACGATGGTGCCGCCGCCGATGCCGCCTTCGGGGCCGAGGTCGATTAGGTAGTCGGCTGATTTTACGACATCGAGGTTGTGTTCAATGACGACGACTGTGTCGCCGCCGTCGACGAGTCTTTGCAGTACGTTTAAGAGCTGGTGGATGTCGGCGGTGTGCAGTCCGGTGGTGGGTTCGTCGAGGATGTAGAGTGTTTTGCCGGTGCTGCGCTTGGCGAGCTCGGAGGCGAGCTTGACGCGCTGTGCTTCGCCGCCGGAGAGTGTGGTGGCGGGCTGTCCTAGCTGGATGTAGCCGAGTCCTACGTCTTGGAGCACTTTCATGAAGCGGTGTATCTTGGGGATATTTTCAAAGAAGGCTTCGGCTTCGTCGACGGTCATGTGCAGTACGTCGGAGATGCTTTTGCCCTTGTATTTGACTTCAAGCGTTTCGCGGTTGTAGCGCGCGCCCTTGCAGACTTCGCAGGGCACGTATACATCGGGCAGGAAGTGCATTTCGATCTTGATGATGCCGTCGCCGTGGCAGGCTTCGCAGCGGCCGCCCTTTACGTTGAAGCTGAAGCGTCCCGGCTTGTAGCCGCGAACTTTGGCTTCGTTCGTCTGGCTGAACAGGGTGCGGATGCTGTCGAATACGCCGGTGTAGGTGGCGGGGTTGGAGCGCGGCGTGCGGCCGATCGGGGACTGGTCGATGTTGATTATCTTGTCGATGTTTTCGATGCCCTTGATGGCGCGGTGCCTGCCTGGCTTGCCCTTGCTGCCGTAGAGCCGGCCGGCTAGTCCTTTGTAGAGGATTTCATTTACTAAAGTGGATTTGCCGGAGCCTGATACGCCTGTAACGACGGTGAACAGCCCTAGCGGGAATTTTACGTTGATGTTCTTTAAGTTGTTTTCCTTCGCGCCGAGCACTTCGATGAATTTGCCGTTGCCGGGGCGGCGCACCTGCGGCACGGGAATGTATTTGCGGCGGCTCAGGTATTGACCCGTAATGGATTCGGGCACCTGCTTGATTTCCTCTGCCGTGCCCTGCGCTACGACACGCCCGCCGCCTGCGCCTGCCTTGGGACCGATGTCGATGATCTCGTCGGCGGCGTACATCGTATCTTCATCGTGTTCGACGACGATGAGCGTGTTGCCGAGGTCGCGCAGATGCTTTAGTGTTGCCAGCAGGCGGTTGTTGTCGCGCTGGTGCAGCCCGATGCTCGGTTCGTCGAGGATGTAGAGCACGCCGACAAGCCCTGAGCCGATTTGGGTTGCGAGGCGGATGCGCTGTGCTTCGCCGCCGGAGAGCGTGCCGGCAGCTCGCGACAAAGTGAGGTAATCCAGACCTACGTCGATTAAAAAGCCTAAACGTGCATGGATTTCTTTCAATATCTGCTTGGCGATGAGCTGCTCGCGCTTGGTGAACTGCACCTGCTTGAAAAATTCATCAGCCTGCGTTATCGTCATTTGGGTTACTTCGTTGATGTTCTTGCCACCTACTGTAATGGCTAGTACTTCCGGTTTTAGGCGCGCACCCTTGCACTTGGGGCAGGGCGTGGTGCTCATGTAGGCTTCGTAGCTTTCGCGCATCACGTCGGAGGTCGTTTCCTTGTAGCGGCGCTCTAGCATCGGCATCACGCCTTCAAACGGTGAAAAATACTCTTTGTATTCGTCGTACATATTGATGTAGGAATAATTAAACCGTTCATCGCCTGTGCCGTAGAGCAGGTATTTCTGTACTTTTTTGTCGATGTCAGGCCAAGGCGTATCGAGCGTATAGCCGTATTTTTTGAGCACGGCTTCGATCTGCACCATCGCGTAAGAAGCCGGATTCTTGGAGATGGCGGCAAATAATCCCTGCGCCGGGCTCAGCGATTTATCCGGCATCACGAGGTCCAGGTCAAACTGCATATGGCTGCCTAGGCCGCTGCACTCAGGGCACGCGCCGTACGGGCTGTTGAACGAGAACATGCGCGGCGTGATCTCCGGCAGGCTGATGCCGCAGTCGATGCAGGCGAAGTTTTGGCTGAACATCAAGAGTTCGCCGCCCACGATCTGCACGTAGACGATACCGCCGCCGATGTCGAGAGCCGTTTCCAGCGAATCGGCTAGACGCTGCTGCATTCCCTCGCGCACGACGAGGCGGTCTACTACTACTTCAATCGTGTGTTTCTTGTTCTTTTCCAGCTTGATATCATCGTTGATATCGACAATTTCACCGTCGATGCGCACGCGCACATAGCCCTGCTTTCGTATCTGTTCCAAGACCTTGCGGTGCTCGCCCTTCTTGCCGCGCACGACCTGTGCCATCAAGAGCAGCTTCGATTTTTCCGGCAGTTCCATTATGCTGTCCACCATCTGATCGACTGTCTGCTGCGTTATAGGCTTGCCGCATTTCGGGCAGTGAGGACGGCCCGCGCGGGCGAACAACAGCCTTAGATAGTCGTAAATTTCCGTAACCGTGCCGACAGTTGAGCGCGGATTGCGGCTCGTCGTCTTCTGGTCGATGGAAATAGCAGGCGACAGCCCTTCGATGTAATCCACATCAGGCTTATCCATCTGACCCAAAAATTGGCGTGCATACGCCGACAGCGATTCCACATACCGCCGCTGCCCTTCAGCATAAATCGTATCAAAAGCCAGCGACGACTTGCCGCTGCCGCTCAGACCCGTAATCACCACAAGCTTATCACGCGGTATCTTCACATCTATATTCTTCAAATTATGGGCACGCGCGCCCTTAACTGTTATATATCCCGACAAAAATAAAACCCTCCTTAATTCTATTCACTAACTACTGACCACTAACAACTAATAACTGACCACTACCCACTAACCACTAACCACTAAATCACTCTATCTTAGAACGATACGTTTCGCCCCAAGACACCATTGAGTCCAATACCGGCTTTAAGCTGTAGCCCAGTTCCGTCAATGTGTATTCCACGTGCGGCGGCACTTCGGGATAGACCTTGCGCGTCAGTAATTTGTGCTCTTCCATCGTGCGCAGATTGCTCGTCAGCACCTTTTGCGAAATCGAGCCGATTGACTTCTTCAGCTGTCCGAAACGCTTCGTGCCTTCCATCAAATCGCGCAGTATAAGTACACACCAGCGGCTGCTTATGAGCATCAGCGTCAGCTCCACCGGGCATTTGGGCAGATTTTTATTCATTGTAATTATCCTTTCCGTGTGCCATGGTTTCCAAACGGTAACTATAGCACAATTAAGTGCTTACTTTACATATCGCTGTAATAGATTTATTATAATATCAGCAGTTGAAAAAAACAATCGCCGAAACCGCTAAGCTATTTTTATTAATCATAAGTATAAAGG
>CATYZV010000227.1 GCA_958415865.1 uncultured Selenomonadaceae bacterium | reverse complement strand
CCGGAAAAGCTGCCCGCCATCCAGTTGACCGTGCCTTGAATCTTGTCCGAGAAAAAGACCATTAAAAAGGTCATGCCGCCGGCAAAAAACGCACTTACGGCAACGCCGGCAAGAATCAATTTCAGCGGCTGAATGCCATTTTCCCAAGCCAGTGCAAATAATATCATCGTCGCAGCCATCGCGCCGGCAAATGCCACGATCGGCACCATTGTGGATAATTCCGGCAGCAGTATCATGACGGCCATAGCCGCCAGCCCCGCACCTGCCGACACGCCGATGATGCCGGGGTCAGCAAGCGGATTTTTGAGCACGCCCTGCAAAATACAGCCGGCAATAGCTAAGTTGATGCCGACGAACATCTCAGTCAAGACGCGCGGTATGCGGATATAGTACAAAATGCGGTACGTTTCCGTATTCTGCGGATGGAAAAATACATTGTAAAGATCTGAAAAACTGCTTTGAGCCGTGCCCATCACCATCGCCAGCAGCAATAATGATACGAGTGCGGCAAGTCCCAAGAGCATCGCCGCACTGCGCACTTTTGCCCTAGGATCTTTTATTTTCGTTTTACTGCCATAATCAGCAGCTGCCATTTGTTAAAACTCCTCTCATTGCGCAGTATCTGCGGGCGTTTTATAGAGATCATCTGCCAGAATGTTGAGTGCTTCGTCGATCCGCGTGCCGGGATTTACTGCAAAGAGCTGGTAAGGCAGGATGTAGACGCGGCCGTTCTTGACGGCTGAAACCTGACCCCATAGCGGATCTTTGCCCAGCGTATTATCGAGATTTGCTTTTACTGCCGATACATCGCCGTGCGTAACGAGGAAAATGACTTCCGGGTCATTGGTAGCGATGAATTCCATGCTGAGCGGCACGAATTGATTGTCCTTTGCCACGGAATCAGCATCGGCTATATTATTGCCGCCGACGCGCTGCAAAAGGTCGCCGGGGAAGCTCTTGCTCGTCGCCATATTGAAGCTGTCCATAGTGCCCCAAATCATAAGCGCGCGCGGCGAGGTCTTGCCGTCAGCTTTTGCCACTGCTTTTTCATAGCCTTGCTGAATAGCTTCAGCCTTTGCCTCTGCCATATCTTCTTTGCCCGTCAGTTCGCCGTAGAATTTCAGCGTATCGAGCACCTGTTCATAATTGTCGAGCGACTGAATCAGCACAGGGATATTCGCCTTTTCCAAAGTGGGAATAAGCTGCTGATGGAACGGAACATTTATGCCGATTACGAGATCCGGCTGGAGATTCAAAATCGTTTCCACGCTAGGATTGTGAATAACGCCGACTTCCTGAGCATTCGCCGTGCCCTGCTTCACTTCGTCCGACAGAGCTTCTGAAGTCGGCTTGCCCACTATCGTATCACCGCCGCCGGCGTAGTAATAGAGGTCGAGATGCGAAGCGTTCAGCAGTACGACGCGCTTGGGATGAGCCGGGATAGTAACTTCCCGCCCTGTGCTGTCCGTTACGGTGCGCATCTGCACGCCGCTGTCTGCTGCCGTGCCTGCCTCGCGCTGGCTTAGTACCGCGCCGCCTATGGCTATTAAGCAGATGACGAGAAAAATCAATTTTTTTAAAGTACCGTTCATGATTTCACCTCTTGTTAATATATTAATTCAAATAAAAGCTGACAGGTACGGTCATCGTAACGCTGCTGCCCACGCCGTGCGGAAACGGTGTCGAGGCGTAGACCGCATTCAATGCCGCTTTGTCGAGATTGCCGTTGACACTGCCGCTGACAGAGGCACCCAGTAGGCTGCCGTCAGCTCCCAGCGTAACCGTAACGTAGACCGTGCCCTGTTGATTCATGCGCACAGCGAAATGCGGATACTGCTTATTGCTTTCCACTGCCGAGGCAAAGCGTGCCTTTAAGCTGTCGAGGCTCTCCGTCTGCCCGCCGCCTTCATCGCCGCTGCCGCCGTTTCCTCCGCCGCTTTCTGCCGCTTCACCGCCACCGGAATTTGCTTCTTCGCTAGGAGCAGCATCATTACTGCCGCTGCCGGGCGTGAGATTGCCTTCCGCTCCGCTTTTACTGCCCTGTCCCTGCGTGCCGCTCGGCAGTATGCCGTCAGGCGAGGACATTCCGCCCGTATCGTCGGCCTCGCTCTTATCGGCAGGTGCATCGCTGTTATTATCTGCCGCCGGGCTGCTCGATTGCTCCGCGTTGTCCTGAGCTTCTTCACTCGGCTTTGTTACGGAATCCACCATTTGGCGCAGCTTGCCAAGCGGCGATTTCTGCGCTTTGGCCTCTGCTATTTCTTCCGGCGTATCAGCGAGGTTGACATCTATAAACTGTTCCGGCGGACGCTGTATTTCCTGATGGAAGCCCGCCGCCATCGCGCCGACCGTCAATATAGCCGTTATATGAAACAGAAATGAAGCCGAAAACGCTTTGCGCCAGATATTACTTCTGCTGCTCACTATCTGTTTCAGCTTATCTATGAGTTTCATCGCTTACTTTTGCTCCTGTGTCGCTATGGCTAATTTTGTAACGCCCGCTCTTTTTATCTGGTCCATCACCTTTACGACCTGACCGTGCTCTGCCTTTTCATCGGCGCGCAGAATCACCGGCGTTTCCGACTTGTCCGCCAGCTGAGCCACGCGGCTTTCCACATCATCGAGAGCCACTTTATCATCGCCGATGCTGACAGAGCCGTCAGCCATGACCGTTATGGATACGGGCTTGGGTGCTTCCTGCTGCGTCTGCGAAGCCACCGGTAGATTTACCGGCATGGATTTTTGGTAGACCATCTGGAGCGTGCTGAACAGAAAAAACACCATCAAAAAGAATATGATATCTATCATAGGTATTATCATCAGCCTAGGCTGGCGTTCCACGCGATTACTTTTTATGTTCATTATTATCTTCCCTCAATTCGCTGATAGCTAAAGTGCAGGCCACTTCGACATCCGTGAGCGTCGAGTCGAGGCGGTTGGAATAATAGCTGTGCACTATCAAGGACAATACAGCCACGCAAAGCCCCGTAGCCGTAGCGACGAGTGCTTCGCCGACACCGCCCGTGATCAGAGCAGGATTGTCGCCCGCCACGTCCAGCACGCGGAACGAAGAAATCATGCCGATTACCGTGCCCAAAAGCCCTAGAAGCGGAGCCATCGTAACAATGGTGTCGAGGTAATTGAGATTGCGCTTCATAGCATTGGCACGCACAGAAGTGTATTCCTCAAAACTGTCCTTGACCGACGAAACATCGGGGCGCGACTGCAAGCCGTTGACCAGCACATCGCTCAATACACAGTGATTGCCCATGCAGAATTCGTTCAGCTCCTGCCAGCTGCGCTGCCTGATCAATTTCAAGACAGTATCGACCACAGCCTTGCCCGCACAGTTGCGCTTGTAATACGTATACCGCTCAATGGCTATCGCCACTACCAAAACAGAACACGCCAGCAATGGATACATCACCCAGCCGCCGTGCTGAAACAATTCTAAAGCATTAATTATGAAATCCACTTAAAAGCACTCCTTTAAATTAAAAGTGATAAACATTATCATCGAAAACATGTTTATAT
>CATYZV010000226.1 GCA_958415865.1 uncultured Selenomonadaceae bacterium | reverse complement strand
GCTATGTAAAATATTTAAAATCAATGATGAAGAATTTTCATATATGAAAAAATGCGTGCAAAGTTTGAGGAGTGAAAAATAATGGCGGCTATAAAGATTAAAACGGCTGTGAAGGTCATTCCTCAATGTTATGCTTATACAACTCCGGGTGTGCCTAGTCATGATGGCTGGACGAAGATCGGTGTTACGGAGCGGGATGTGGATGTCCGCATCAAGGAGCAGACGCATACTGTTGATGTGGAGTATAAGCTTTGGTGGCATTTGCGGGCGGCGTATATGACGGAGCCTTTCGGGACTTTTCGTGATACGGATTTTCATGATTATCTGAAGAAGCTGGGCATAAATAACCGCGCTGGGACGGAATGGTTTGAGATTGAGCCGAATAAGGCAAAGGCTGATTTTCTGGAGTTTGCGCAAAATCACGGTATTGTATCGGGCGACAAGGCGGATGCGGCTGTTTCCTATCGGCTGAGGGATGAGCAGAATGAGGCGGTAGAGCGGACGCTTAGTTATTTTCACGGGCATGAGCATGGTGAATTTCTGTGGAATGCGAAGCCGCGTTTTGGCAAGACGCTGTCCAGCTATGATCTGTGCAAGCGGCTGGGGGCGAAGAATATTCTCATCGTTACGAACCGCCCGGCGATTGCCAATTCTTGGTATGCTGATTATGAAAAATTCGTGGGCGTGCAGTCGGGCTATCTTTTCGTCAGCAATGTGGACGGGATTAAGGGCCGGAAATACGTGCTGAGCCGCGAGGATTATCTAAACAAGATCAACGATGATACGAAGGGCTGTATTGAGTTTGTCAGCTTGCAGGATTTGAAAGGATCTATCTACTTTGGCGGGCAGTACGACAAGCTGGCTGAAGTGAGCGCGGAAAAGGGTATAAGCTGGGATATTCTGATAATCGACGAGGCGCATGAGGGCGTGGATACGTACAAGACGGATACGGCTTTCAATCATATCAATCGCAAGTGGACGCTGCATTTGTCGGGCACGCCGTTCAAGGCTCTGGCCAATGATAAATTCCCGCAGGATGCTATCTACAACTGGACGTATGCGGATGAGCAGAAGAAGAAGCGGGACTGGGACGACAGCAATGAGATAGAAAATCCGTATGAAAATCTGCCGCGCTTGAATCTCTACACGTATCAGATGTCGGAGATCATTCAGGACAAGGTGAAGCAGGGCATAGATCTGGCTGACCGTGGGCTGGAGGAGTACGCTTTTGATCTCAATGAGTTTTTCCTCACGAATGAATCTGGGAAGTTTGTGCACGACAGCGATGTGGATAAGTTCCTCGATGCGATGACGAAGCAGGAGAAATTCCCTTTTTCTACGGCTGAGCTGCGCGATGAGCTGAAGCATACTTTCTGGCTCTTGAACAGGGTAGCGAGTGCCAAGGCTCTGTACAAGAAATTGAAGATTCATCCTGTGTTCAAGGATTATTATATCGTCCTCGCCGCGGGCGATGGCAAATTGGATGACGAGGCGGAAAGTGCCAAGGCTTTTGACCGCGTGAAAAAGGCGATTAAGAACTATGATAAGACGATCACGCTTTCGGTCGGTCAGCTGACGACGGGCGTAACTATTCCGGAGTGGACTGCGGTGCTGATGCTGTCGAATATGGCATCGCCGGCGCTCTATATGCAGGCTGCTTTCCGCGCGCAGAATCCCTGTCTTTTTCACGATGCTGAGGGCAATTCTTACCGTAAGCGCAATGCCTATGTATTCGACTTTGACCCGGCGAGGACGCTGACGATTTTTGAGCAGTTCGCCAATGATTTAATCCCCGAAACATCCGGCGAAAAGGGCGATATCGACCAGCGCAAGCAGCACGTGCGGGAGCTGCTGAATTTCTTCCCCGTCTACGGTGAGGATGACAGCGGCTCGATGATCGAGCTGGATGCGGAAAAAGTGCTGACCATTCCGCGCCGCATTCACGCCAGAGAAGTCGTAGAGCGCGGCTTTATGTCCAATTTCTTATTTGCCAATATATCCGGTATTTTCAACGCGCCCAAAGAAGTCATCGACATCATCAGCAATATGCAGGCCATTGAGGAGCCTAAAAAGCTCGCTCCCGTGGATATCGATGAGCATACTGCCGATGACTTGCATTTAAATGATGACGGCGAAGTGGAAATTCCCAAGGAACAGATCATCGGCACAGCCAATAAAATTTTCGGTGAAAAGCTGTACGGTGATATCGACCAAAGGCTGACTGATTCAGTCGAAGAACTGACAAAACACGTTAATGTAGTCAAAGACCCGAAAAGAGAAGAGCTGAAAAAACTGCAAGAGGTTTTTGCTAAGCCTATCGCTGATACGCTGATAGATTCGGCACATCTTCAGTATGGCAGCGATTTGAGAAAGTCAACGCAGAATCAGTTAGAGCGGAAAATTCAAGACACGACGAACAGCATAGTGGAAAAAGAATATGGCGACTACAGCATTAAAGACCGCCAGCTGACTAAAGAACGCGATGATAAAATAGCCAAGGCACAAAAAGTCGGCGCTTCAATGCAGGATATTTCACGCCTTGATAAAGAATATGAAAAAAGGCGTAAGCAGGGCTATCAGGAAATGGTGCAGAAGATACATGCTAAGATTCGCGATGATGATACAATAAAAGAAGCTGCTAAAGCTATTGTAAAAACGGTAGAGACAGAAAAATTGAATAGGCAGAAAGATTCCATCGAAGGAGATATCAGGGATCATCTGCGCGGCTTTTCGCGTACTATTCCCGCTTTCCTCATGGCTTACGGCGATGAAAATACCACTCTTGCCAATTTTGATTCCTTAGTACCGGCTGATGTATTCTGGCAGGTAACGGTCAATCCCCAGACGGGCAAAGGCGTTACTCTTGATCAGTTCCGCATGATGCGCGACGGCGGCGACTACGTAGATAAAGAAACAGGCGAAAAAAAGCATTTTGACGGCCACTTATTCGACCAAGTCGTCTTTGACGATTCCGTAAAAGAATTTATGAATAGACGCGCTAAGCTGGCAGATTACTTCAGCGATGACAGCAAAAATAAAAAAAGAGATATCTTCGACTATATACCGCCGCAGCGCACTAACCAGATATTTACCCCGAAAAAAGTCGTAAAAGACATGGTTGATCTGCTGGAAAAAGAAAATCCGGGCTGCTTTGATGACCCGGACAAAACATTTGCCGACCTCTACATGAAATCCGGCATGTACATCACCGAGATCGTAACCCGGCTTTACCAGAGCAAACGCATGAAAACCCTATTTCCAGACAATGCCCAGCGCCTCAACCATATTTTTGCCAAGCAGATATACGGCTGCGCCCCGACAGAAATCATTTACCGCATCTGCCTGCGCTATATCCTCGGCTTTAGCGATGAAATCCACATCGAAAAGCACAATATCAAGCTTTGCGACACATTGGACTACGCCAAGAACGGCACGCTGGAAGCGAAAATGAAAAAATTATTTAAACTGTGATTAGGCAAAAAGGACAGCTTTTGATCTGCTGTCCTTTTTTATTGTCATTTTTGATATTATATGATATCATAAAAC
>CATYZV010000225.1 GCA_958415865.1 uncultured Selenomonadaceae bacterium | reverse complement strand
CGTTCGTCATCTTTATATGTGCACCTTGATAATCTGCGCCCGTTTTGTCGATGACCTGCTTTATGCACTGCCACACTACATTGCGTTCGTCGCGGGGAATATTGTCCGCGCCGTCGCCTTCCAGTTCAATTATCAGCTGTTTTTCCTTCAGCAGCTTCAATTCCAATTCGTTGTAAATCGTGCACGCCACGCCCAATACGTCGAAACCGGGACCGCAGTTGGCAGTCGTCCCCGGCACGCGTATTTTTACAAAATCACTCACTGTTAAGCATCCCCCTCAGAAACTACGACCCTTATGACATTGCTGATAGCATTTACGACCTTGAGCTTGCCGAGCCTGTGCTTGAGATCGTCCAGCTGGCTGTCGTTTACATTGTGCGTGATAGCGACGATTTCCGAATGGTCTTCTACTCTGCGCGTCTGGATTACGGAGTGCAGGCTGATGCCGCTTTCGCCGAAGGCGGTGGCAATAGCACCGAGCACGCCGGGCTTGTCGTCGACGAGCAGGCGGATGTAATAGCCCGACAGCACTTTATCCGGCGGGCAGAGTTTTTTCTTTTCGTAGCAGGTGCAGCGGATGCGTCCGAATCTGTCTTTGCCCATGTCGCGCGCTACGTCGATGATGTCGGCGAGCACAGCCGAAGCCGTCGGTTTTTCGCCTGCTCCCTTGCCGTAGAACATCGTGTCGCCCACAGCGTTGCCGTGAATGAAAATAGCATTGAACTCATTGCGCACCGAAGCAAGCGGATGGTCTTTGCTGATGAAAGTCGGATGAACTCGAACGTCGATGCCGTGCTTGCTGTTGCGTGCTACAGCGAGCAGCTTGATTATGTAGCCCAGCTCATCGGCGTACTGAATGTCTTCCGGCGTTATCTTGGTGATGCCTTCTACCGCTACATCGTCGAGGCCGATGCGCGTATTGAAGGCGATGGACGAGAGAATGGCTGCTTTGCGCGCTGCGTCGAGGCCGCCTACATCAGCAGTCGGATCTGCTTCGGCGTATCCTTTTTCCTGCGCCTGAGCAAGTGCAGTTTCGTAATCCATGCCTTCTTCAGTCATCTTGGTCAGCATGTAGTTTGTCGTGCCGTTGACTATGCCGATGAGCTCGGTGATTTTATTTGCCGTGAGGCTCTGCTTGAGCGGCGTGATGATAGGGATGCCGCCGCCGACGCTGGCTTCAAACATGAAATCCACATCGTTCTGTTCTGCTGCGTCGAATACATCTTTGCCGAACTGAGCTACCACATCTTTATTTGCCGTAACGACGTGCTTGCCGTGTTCCATAGCTTCTATCATGTATTCGCGAGCCGGATGAATGCCGCCGAGCAGCTCTACTACAATATCTATTTCAGGATTGTTGAAAATATCCTTGGGGTCATCTGTGAATACGGGATTGCCGGGCACATTACGCTTTTTATTCAGATTGCGCACGAGTACCTTGCTGACTTCAATATCAGCACCGATCTTTTCCTTGATGTCGTGGTAATTTTCCTTGAGCACTTTCAAAACGCCGGTGCCGACAGTGCCGCAGCCCAGCAGTGCTAATTTTATCGTCTTGTGTTTTTTCTTCATTGCCATTGTCTATTATTCCTCCGAAAATATGAATTGATCTGTTTTTGGCGGCTCAGACCTGCCCGATTACTTCCAGGCGGCGCACGCCGCTGATCATGCGCAGCTTGTCTAAAAGTGCTTCGAGGTCGATGTTCATATTTTTGGTTTCAATGGAAACAGTAGCAACTGCCACGCCCTGGAGCGGTATTCCCTGATTGATCGTCAGCACATTGCCCTTGTCGGCTGAGATCATGTTGAGCACGTTCGACAGTACGCCCTGCTTGTTGTCGAGCATGAACGATACAGACACGATCTTGTTGATGCTGGCTTCATAAAACGGCAGCACGAAATCTTTGTATTTATAATAAGCACTGCGGCTGAGACCCATCTTGGAAACGGCATCGTTGATGGTCATGTTGTCGTGGCGGCGCAGCATTTCTTTTACTTTAATCGTCTTTTTGATCGCAGACGGCAGAATGTCTTCTTTTACCAAATAGTACCCTGAATCTTTATTCGTCATTATATAACCCTCCGTGTTTTTACATTGGATATTACTCTATATACAGTAGACATTATATCATCTTATGATGAGAATAGCAAAGGGTAATATAAGAAAAATTTAAGGGTACAGACTGCCGTCTGACGAAAAATTTATCAGCGGTGTCCCGCCTTTATCTTGCTTTCCGTGCCTGACATGAGGCGCGAGATGTTGCTCTTGTGGCGGTATATAACGAATACAGCAGCCAATAAGCCGAATACTATAAATTCGGCAGGTTCGTCCATGAAAAAGGCCGCGATGGGCACGAGTGCCGCCGCCACGATGGAGCCGAGTGATACATATTTACTAATCAGCACAATGATTAGCCACACAGCAAAGACAATCACCGATACGGACGGCATCATCATGAGCAGTACGCCGAGCCCGGTAGCCACGCCCTTGCCACCGCTGAACTTCAAGAATATCGAGGCACTGTGCCCCACGATGGCGAGAATGCCGCCGATGACCATGCCCATAGGCGTGCCGATTAAAAGCGAGCCTGCGCCCACGCCTATCACGCCTTTTAAAAGGTCAGCGGCGAATATCAGAAGGCCCGGTCCCTTGCCCAGCGTGCGCCAAGCATTAGTGGCACCGATGTTGCCGCTGCCGTAGCGGCGCAGATCTACGTGCCATATTCCCTTGCCCAGCACCAGTCCGCTGGGAATAGAGCCGATGATGTAGCTTATGAGAATCACTGCGATATAGTCCATCATTCATCCTCTTCCTTTCTGCCGCGCACTACCAATTTGAGAGGCGTGCCTTCAAAACCGAAGCTTTCGCGCAGCTTGTTTTCCAAAAAGCGCAGGTAGGAAAAGTGCATGAGCTCAGGGTCGTTGACGAATATGAGGAACTTCGGCGGCTTGATATCAGCCTGCGTCATGAAGTATATCTTAAGCTGCTTGCCCTTATGCGCCGGCGGAGGATTGATGGCCAGTGCGTCGCGCACGAGGTCGTTCAAGATGCTCGTCTGCACGCGCATTGCCTGCTGGTCGGCGACGTATTTCGCCAATTCGATCACGCGGTGCACGCGCTGCTTCGTCAGTGCCGAAGTGTACAGGACGGGCGCGTACTGTAAAAAGCCCAGCTCATCGCGAATATCTTCTGTAAAGCGCAGCGAGGTCTTGTCGTCTTTTTCAATCAAATCCCATTTGTTGACGACGATGATGCAGCCTTTGCCCGATTCGTGGGCATAGCCTGCTATTTTCTTGTCCTGCTCGGTAACGCCTTCGGGAGCACTAAGCACTATCAGCACAACATCGGCTCTGTCCACGGCGCGCAGTGAGCGCATTACGCTGTAGCGTTCTATCGGCATATCTATCTTCGCCTTGCGGCGCATGCCTGCCGTGTCGATCAGTGTGAAATGCGTGCCGCCGTCGTCGAACTTCGTGTCGATAGCATCGCGCGTTGTGCCTGCTACATCGCTGACGATGACTCTATCTTCGCCCAGCAGCGTATTGACCAAGGAGGATTTGCCCACATT
>CATYZV010000224.1 GCA_958415865.1 uncultured Selenomonadaceae bacterium | reverse complement strand
AAGTAAGTAATTCCCTTCTATATAAATATTCTACAGAGCTTTACTTGCTTTCCCGATAATATATACACGATCAGCGGCGCGCGGTGAGCAGCGTCTGCTTGAGGCGATCTTCGATCTGTACGAGTTCGGCTTCAGCAGCTTGGCGGCGCTGGCGGCCTTCGTCCTGAATCTTGAGCGTTTCTTCAATGGTGGATACGAGGTCGTCATTGACTTTCTTGACCGTTTCAATATCGACGATGCCGCGTTCGTTTTCTTTTGCCGCTTCAATCGTGCCCTGCTTGAGCATTTCCGCATTGCGGCGCAGCAATTCATTCGTAGCATTCGTTACTTCGCGCTGAATCTGCAATACCTTATTTTGGCGCGACAGGCCGAGTGCGATGACTATCTGGCTCTTCCAGAGCGGTATAGTGTTGTAAATAGTGCTCTGAACTTTGTCGACGAGAACTTTGTCGATGTTCTGAATCAAGCGTATCTGCGGAGCCGTCTGGAGTGCTACCGTCTTGCTGAGCTTTAAGTCGTGCACTTTCTTTTCAAAGCGGTCGACGGAGTTTTCAAAGTCATTGACGAGCTGCACAGCCATCTGATTGGGTGAAGCGGCTGCCTGCTGGCGCAGCTTGGGCAGCGTAATCGTTTTAAGCTCGTTGATCTTTTCTTCGCCGGCTCTGATGTACAGTTCCAATTCCTTGAAGTATTCGAGGTTCTTATCGTACATCGTATCGAACATCACGATATCCTTCAGCATCATCGTGCGTGCCTTATCCAATTCGCCCTGAATCTTTTCTACCTGCACCGACAATTTATCGTATTCCGCCATCATATCCTTGGCCTTGTTGACGAGCGAGCCGAAGATAGGAATCTTGCTCAAGAAACTGTCATTCGAGCCGTCGACATTAAAGCCTTTGACCTTCGTCGAAAGCGAACGCAGTAGATCGCCCACATAGCCGCTGTCCTTAGAGCGCGTATTGCTGAGGATGTTGTCAGCAAATTCCGCGATATTGCGCTGAGCACTGACACCGTACTGCACAGCCAGCTGCGAATTCGTCAAGTCGATTTTCTCCTTGATAGCATCGACGCGCTGACGCTGCTCAGGAGTGAGCGTTTCCACCTGCTGCGACACACGCGCGATTTCCTGCGCAGGAGCAGCCGTCAGATCGCCGCCCGGCACAGGAGCCGCTGCCGTATTCATTTCGCGTTCCTTAGCCTTCAAAAGATCATCAAGATTAATTTCAGCCATTTATCTCAACCTCATTTCAATTTAGTTCAAACTAAATAATATTTAAACACCGCCCATCATAAATCCTGCAAGGTGCAGTCAAATTCATCATGGGCAGACTTCAATACCATTATACAGGAAAGTAGAGCAATAGTCTTGTCCTTATTGTACATAACTGAAAAAGGACCGCCGGATAAATTCCGGCAGTCCCTTTGAGGATGCGCATACAGATTTATTCTTCCATCTGATCCATCAATGCTTCATAAGCCTTCTGCGCGCGGGCAAATTCTTCTTCCGTCGGCTCAATGTATTCAGGTTCGCCGTCTTCGCCTGTAACGATTTTAGCGAGAATGACTTCTACTTCTTCGCAGCCGCATTCATCGCCGTCTTCATGCACGTGTTCATGTTCATGATCTTCACAGCCGCAGCCGCATTCATCGCCGTCGATGCTCACGAGAATAGCGAATCTGTCGTCGCCTGCAGAAAATTCCATTTCCTGTGCATAGTTATATTCATTGCCTTCATCGTCGGTGATAACCACGATAGTGTCTTCGCTGTCATCAACGACAGAGTTGTTTTTTAATTCGTCCATGGAAAATCCTCCTAAAATTTATGGTATATTAATGATACCATATTAATGTAGAGAACAGCAACCTTTGTTTCTATTATATCATCATTGTGAATATTATACTATGAAATCTAAGTTAACTGAATGAAAAATCAGCTTATGCCGAAATCCTTGAACAGCCGTTTGACGTAACGCCAGCCTTTTTCCACTGTGCGCTGGGCGGCGGGCATGAGTTCGGGATTTTTGACCACGAGGTTGATGATGCGGCGGCGCGTCTGGCGGTAAGATGCGTCGATATCGAGGAAAAATTCTTCCATATCTTTCAGCGTTGCCACCTGAGGAATATCTGCCGCTTTGACTTCGCAGTGTGCTTTACTTATGACAGCACGGTCGCCGTAGAAGGGAATGTAGGCATTCCAGCCGAATTTTTCTTCTATCATCTCTTTGACTGCCTTTGCCGCGGTGCTTTCGCCGTGTACTACGAATACCTGCTTTGCATTCGTCATCGTTAAATGCTGCATCCATTCTTCAATCTGCGTGTAGTCAGCGTGTGCTGAAAAGCCGTCCATGTTGACGATGCGGGCCTTGACGCTGATTTCTTCGCCGAGCACGCGCACCTGCTTTGCCCCGTCCAAGAGCCGCCTGCCCAAGCAGCCTTCAGCCTGATAGCCTACGAACAGCACTGTCGATTCCGGCCGCCAGAGGTTGTGCTTTAAGTGGTGCAGTACGCGCCCTGCATCCGCCATGCCGCTCGCCGAGAGGATTATGCGCGAACCTTCTTCGCTGTTCAGTGCCTTTGATTCAGCGGCACTTTCACAGAGGCGCAGCTGAGGTATCTGCGGCAGCTTGCCGTGTTTATCGAGGTAGCTGAGCATATCTTCATCGAAGTATTCCGTGTTCTTGGTAAAAATGCGCGTTGCCGCTACCGCCATCGGGCTGTCAACTACTATCGGCACTTCGTCAATGCGTCCCGCTTTCCATAGCTTGTACAGATAATAGAGCATCGTCTGCGTGCGCCCTACCGCGAACGAAGGAATTATCAGATTGCCGCCGCGGTCCATCGTATCGTTGATGATCTCCGCCAGAGGCGTTTCCTTATCATAGAGCTGGTGGCGGCGGTCGCCGTACGTTGATTCCACTACGAGATAATCAGCGTCTTTGATATAAGTCGGGTCCTTTATAATAGGCTGTTCCGGCTGCCCCAGGTCGCCGGTGAACACCAATTTCGTTTCCTCGCCGTTCTCCTTGACGTAGACTTCAATGATGGCAGAGCCGATGATATGGCCCGCATCGTGAAAGACAGCGCGGATATCGTCCACCGGTGCAATCTCCTCATCATAGCTGATAGGCGTAAATTGGCGCAGAGCTGCCGCCGCATCGTCTACCGTGTAGAGCGGAGCAATCGGCGTTCTGCCCATGCGCTCGCCCTTGCGGTTGGTGATCTGAGCATCCGATTCCTGAATATGAGCACTGTCCGGCAGCATTATCTGCACCAGATCACAAGTCGCCTTCGTCGCATATATTCTGCCCTTGAATCCCTGCTTGCAGAGCTTGGGAATCAAACCGCAATGGTCGATATGCGCATGAGTCAACAGCACAAAGTCGATATCTGACGGCACAAAGCGAAACTCAGCATAATTCAAATCACGCAGCGCGCGCGAGCCTTGAAACATACCACAGTCCACGAGAATTTTATGGCTGCCCGTCTCCAGCAGATAGCACGAACCCGTAACAGTATGAGCAGCACCGAGAAATTGCAGATTCATATAAAAACCTCCTTTGTATATCATCTATATAC
>CATYZV010000223.1 GCA_958415865.1 uncultured Selenomonadaceae bacterium | reverse complement strand
ATCACTCTTCACTAACCACTTTCAATTCTCCATGTTTCTCCATTATAAATTTTTTCTTCTTACAAGTAAATGAACAATACAAAAATACGATTGACATCTTTACAACAGTATGATAAATTATAAATCATACTAAAAGAGTAGAGATTAATTCTATCATTATATTATGGAGCTATACAGACGACAGGAAAAGAGGTATTTTCATGAGTGAAGATAAATTGCAGCTTAGCTTAGAAAAAGAATTTAAATGGTTTCATGCTCATCCGGAGCTTTCCTATGAAGAATACAACACGACGAAGCAGATACGAAAACTGCTGACTGATGCGGGCATTGAAATACTCGACCTGCCTCTTGATACGGGGCTGGTAGGCATCATACGCGGAGGACATCCCGGCCCTGTCATCGCGCTCAGGAGCGATATTGACGCACTGCCGGTGGGTGAGCAGACGGAGCTTGACTACAAGTCGCAAAATGAAGGCAAGATGCACGCCTGCGGTCATGATTTCCACATAACTGCGCTGTACGGCGCGGCACTGCTGTTAAAGCAGCGCGAAAATCAGCTGCACGGCACTATAAAGCTGCTGTTCCAGCCGGCGGAAGAATCTTCACTGGGTGCGACGACGGTATTGAAGACGGGCGTTATGGACGATGTAGAGGCAGTGTTCGGCATACACGCTTCACCCAAATTCCCTGTCGGCACGCTCGGCATAAAAAAAGGCAGCCTTACTTCTTCAGTAGACCGCTTTGAAATAACGTTAAAAGGTGTCGGCACTCACGGTGCCAAGCCGCATGAAGGCAAAGACCCCATCGTGGCAGCAGGCGCATTGATCGGCGCACTCCAGACCATTACGAGCCGCAATCTCGATCCGTTCGCACCGGCACTATTGAGCATCACGCATCTCAGCGCGGGCAATACTTGGAATGTCATTCCCGAAAAGAGCTACATGGAAGGCACCGTCCGCACGCTTAGCCGCGACGACCGCGCCCTTTACGAACGCCGCTTAAAGGAAATAGCCGAATTCACCGCCAAAGCATACGACGTATCAGCCGATGTGAAATGGCACGCCGGCCCGCCTGCAACGGACAACGACCCTGCTTGGACGGATTTCACGATCGAAACAGCAAAAGCAGCAGGATTAAATGTACAGCTCTGCCCGTCCTCCATGCTCGGCGAAGATTTTGCCTTCTACCAAGAAAAGATAAAAGGCTCTTTCGTATGGGTCGGCACAGGGCTTTCCTACCCTAACCACCATCCGAAATTCCAAGTAGACCCTGCCGCACTTTCCAGCACGGCGAAGTTCTTGAGCCTGCTCGGTGAAAAAGCACTGCAAAAACTGCAAAAATAAGCCCTCAGGGGATTGCAAGCGCACCAAAAAAGCATTAAAATATTAATCAATTTAGAAAGGGGACGGGCGTGATGCCGATGAAGATATTGCTTAATATCATATCTCTATTTACCAAACTTACTATTTTCTCTATACTATTCGACCGCTTTAAGAAGAAAAAGCACCTAAAGCCGGACGGTGGTGCTGCACAGTACGAAGGCAAGATAAATATTCCCGACTCGCCGTACTTCAAGCATCCCGACTTTTACAATATGACTTCCAACGACCATCTGACCATACTGCGCAAATTCCGCACGCACCAACAGCACACGGAATACACCTGCGGTCCGACTGTGGCGATGATGGTCGTAGAGCATTATCTCGGCCGCCCGCTCGACGGCGAAATGGAGATCAGCCGCATCATGAACACCAGCAGTGAAAAAGGCACAAAAGTGCAGGGTATGTGCCACTACTTCCGCAAGCTCGGCTGGGACGTGCAGTCCTCCATCGACGATGAAACCCCTGCTACATATGAAGATTTCCTCGTATTCGTAAAGAAGAAACTCGATGAAAACACGCCTATCATGGTCGAAACAGTCGACTGGGCAGGCCATTGGCGCGTCATAATCGGCTACGACACCATGGGCACGGAATTCACCGGCGACGATGTACTGATACTCGCCGACCCGTACGACACCGGCAGCCATTTTCAAGACGGCTACACTGCTGTACCGGCAGAAAAATTCTTCTATATGTGGTTCGACGCATTTTACTACTCCCGCCGCGAACGCATCCGCCCTTGGCTGACCGCCGTGCCGCGCTGGGAAGCAGGAGCCTATATCTAAAATTGAATTCATCTATTATATGCAGGAAGCCAAGCGATTGGCTTCTTTTTATTTTGCCCGCCTACTTTGATTCATTCATCATATTGAGCTGGCGGCGTTTGAATTCCATCGTCGGATGCACGTAGTAATCCAGCGTTATATTGACATTGCTGTGGCCCAATATCTCGCTTAAAGACTTCAAATCGAAATTGCGCTCCACGCAGCTGCCGGCGAACTTGTGGCGCAGCTGATGGAAATTCACATAAGCTATATTGTGAAATTTCAGATACCGCTTGAAACGATACTGCATAGTGCGCGGATCGAGCGGCATATTTCCTTCTATTCCAAACAGAAAATCATCATACCCTCTGCCGAGGCAGCACTCCGGCAATTTTTCAAGCAGTACATCCGGCAGCGGAATCACGCGGCACGACTTCTTCGTCTTGGGCGTGCTCAGCATAAGCTCCGTCTTCGTAGGATTATTCAGCGTCTGCACCCGGTGCACAGTCCCGCGCACAAACAGCAGCTTTTCCCTGAAATTCAGATCACAGCAACGCAGAGCGCATATCTCCCCGATGCGCATACCCAAAAACACAGCCAGAGAAATCGCCGCAGCCACCGCACCTCTATCGCGCTCCAGCAGATATTTAAGATATCGCCAATCCTCATCCGGCACACGCCTTGCCTCCCTGTGCAGCGGCAAGCGGGGAACACGGAAATAGCGCAGCGGATTGGACAGATTCATCTCCCTTTCCGCATAGCCCAGAGCCATACGAAACACAGCCACTATATTGGAAATAGTCGAAGAAGCATAGCCCTCCGCCGCCAGAGAACGGATAAACTCCTCCATAAGCCCCTCCGTAACCTCCGCCAATGTATAAGAACCCAGATATGGCAGCAGATACCGCTTTTGAATATACGAATAAAGAGCCGCCGTCGATGCCTTAGCCGTCTCGCGCACCCGCTCCAGCCATCCCAGGCAAACCTGCTCACAGCGCACCGCCGCCGGATGCAGCTCTTTAGGCTCCACACAGCGGCGCAGCCTCTCCATCCTTATAGCACACTCAATCTCCGAATAAGCATAGACCAGCCGCCTTGTCCCGTCTGACAGCTTGAGCCTGCCCGCATACCTGCCGTCCTTTCGCTTGTATATCCTGTAGGACATCGGTCGTTTTTCCATCGTGTATACCTCCTGAAATATGATTTTGGAAATAACACGTCTATTTTAACGAAAAAGGAAACGGTGCAGAATACGAACCCAAGCCTAAATTGAATTACATCAAAGCTTTTTGTGCTCGATATCAGACAGATGCGCCTGCAATAAACTGTTTTGAAAAATATCAGTCAGCCGACATTAAAACAGCCGATACAATAGCCCTTGCATAGATAAAAGCAGATGTGCTATTATATTGATAAGTAATTATGAATGTTTATTTCATATGCTATAT
>CATYZV010000222.1 GCA_958415865.1 uncultured Selenomonadaceae bacterium | reverse complement strand
CTTCAATAGTTATATTATGTTTCTCGATAAGCGTACGCAATTTAAATGTATTAAATCAAAAAATAAAAGTAGATAAAGGAGATAATCACTATGTTAAATGGAGAAAAGAAAATCGCAAGACCTTTCCGCTGGGCTATGGTAGGCGGCGGACGCACAGGAAATGTCGGCTACAAACATCGCTTGGGCGCACTCAGAGACAACACTGCATTTCAGCTTGTGGCAGGCGCGTTTGATATCGACTATGAACGCTGCAAAGATTTCGGCAAGAACCTCGGCGTAGCAGAAGACAGACTGTATCCTGACTACAAGACGATGTTTGCAGAAGAAGCAAAACGCCCCGACGGCATTGAAGTGGTTTCGATTGCAACGCCGAATTTCACGCACTATGAAATAGCTAAAGCAGCTCTGGAAGCAGGCCTGCATGTAATCTGCGAAAAACCGCTGTTCTTTGAAGTAGCTCAGGGTGAAGAAATTAAAGCTCTGGCTGAAAAGATGAACAAGATCGTCGGCGTAACGTACGGTTTCTCCGGCAGCCAGCTGCTCTTGCAGATGCGTCAGATGGTAGAAAACGGCGACCTTGGCGACATCCATATGGTAGAACTGCGCTATACTCACGGCTTTGCTTGCAGCGAACTGGGCGACAAGAAGAACGAAGGCCAGAAATGGCGCGTTGACCCGAAAAAATCCGGTCCTTCCTTCGTGCTCGGCGACCTTTCCACGCACACCTTCTACATGTCCGAGCTCGTATGCCCGCAGCTCAAACTGAAACAGCTGCTCTGCGACCGCCAGTCCTTCGTAAAATCCCGCGCTCCGCTGGAAGACAATGCTTACGTGCTGATGCGCTATGAAAACGGTGCTGTAGGCCGTATGTGGGCATCGGCTGTAGATGCAGGCTGCATGGACGGCCACCGCATCCGTATCGTCGGCTCCAAGGCTTCGGTGGAATTCTCCGACAACCAGCCCAATGAACTGCTCTATCAGGTACAGGGCGAACCCATCCGCAAACTCATCCGCGCAATGCCTTACCTCTACGACGAATGCAACGCTGATGAACGTCTCGGCGCACTGCACGCAGAAGGACTGCCGGAAAGCTGGGCTAATATTTACCTCAAATTCGCCATCGCTATGGACGCGAAGAACCGCGGCGATGAAGAAACCCTGAAAAATCTCGTATATCCCAATATCGACGCCGGCATCGAAGGCATCCGCTGGGTAACTAAATGCGTGGAATCCGCAGACAAAGGCGGCGTTTGGGTAGACTACAAAGACTGATAAACAAACAGATAAATAATTGAATGTGCTGACAGCAGGCGAAAGAAATCAGAGCTGCCTGCTGCCAGCCTAAAACATAGATTTTGGAGGAATAAAAAATGCAGCTTGCAATATGTACGGATGTATTTGCAGACCTTTCCTATACGGATATGCTCGACAAAGTAAAATCCCTCGGCATCGACGCTGTAGAAATGACGGCCGGCGGCTGGGGTGCCAGAAAGCACTGCAACACGGCTGAACTTCTCGCCGACCCTGCTAAACTGGAAGCCTTTAAAGCGGAACTCGACAAGCGCGGCATGAGAATCTCCGCACTCAACACTTCCTGCAATCCACTCTGGCCTTCGGAAACGGGTAAAGAATACGAAAAATCCATGTACGCCTGCGCTGAACTCGCCGGCAAGCTCGGCGTTAAAAAAATCGTCGCTATGGCAGGCCTGCCGGCAGGCAATGAAACCGACACCACGCCCAACTGGATAACTTCCACCGTTTCATGGCCTGACTTCATGGCTCCTGCTTACGAATACCAGTGGAAAGTAACGATCGCCTTCTGGAAGAAATTCGCTGAGCACTGCAAACAGTGCGGCGTAGAACAGATAGCCATCGAAGAATTCCCCGGCACCATGGTATGGTCGGCAGAAACAATGCTCAAGCTTAGAAATGCCACTGACCCCATGATCGGCATCAACCTCGACCCGTCGCATATGATGATACTCGGTGCTGACCCGATTGCCGCAGCAAGAGCACTCAAAGGCTGCATCTTCCACGTACACGGCAAAGATGCCCGCATCGAACGCGGCCTCGCCGACACCAACGGCATCTTAGAACCCAAGCCCGTAACCGATTCAGCCAACCGCGTATGGAACTACGTAGCAGTAGGCTGCGGCAAGGATTTACAGTGGTGGAAAGAATTTTTCTCCGTACTGTCCATGATGGGCTACCATGGCGACGTATCACTGGAAATGGAAGATTTAACCATGTCCGTAGAAGCAGGTGTGCATACATCTATTGACGCATTGAATCAAACCATAAGCAAGTAATCAGATTAAAGTGGTTAGCTGTTTTTAAAATATAATCGAGCCTTAGCAATTCTGCCGGTCTGTCGCAGGCAGATTAGAAAACGGACGGAGTGAAAGCGTTTTTAGCTTCTGCTGTTTGAGCGCAGCGAGTTTAGAAGCGTTGCGAGAACGTAGTCCGTTTTCTAAAGGCAGAATTGGTACAGCGAGCCGCTGAATAACTGTTCGCGGCAGGCTCTTTTTTCTTTGGTTCGTTTTCTTTTTTGAGCGGGCAAAAAAGAAATGAACGGTTTTACATAATTTTATTAGAAAAGAGGTAAGTCATTATGAAAATAGCATTTGATGTCGATGTCCTGGCAAAGCAGATGGACATTAATCGCATGGTGCATCAGGTAGCAGACTGGGGCTATAAGTATATAGAACAGTCGCCGCATCCTCGCATCAATCCGTTTTACAAGCATCCGCTATTCTCGAAAGAATGTGAGGCAGAATACAGAAAAGCATTGAAAGAAACGGGCGTGGAAATCTCCTCGTTCATCGTCGTATACCGCTGGTCGGGTCCGACGGAGGAACAGCGTCAGTTTGCCGTGGCTAACTGGAAGCGCATAATTGAAATCGCTGTGGATATGGGAGTGCCTGTCATCAACACGGAACTGTCCGGTGATCCCAATCAGCAGGAAATCTGCAATGGCATGTGGTTTAAATCCATGGAAGAATTATTGCCCATCATCGAACGCGAAGGGCTGCGCGTGGAAATTCAGTCGCATCCCTACGATTTCTGCGAGCTTAACAACGAAACGTGCGACCTCGTGAAATCCTTCCGCTCGAAGAACCTCGGCTACGTTTACTCTTCACCGCACGGCTTTTTCTACGACCAAGGCAAAGGCGATGTGCGTTCCATGCTGCGCTATGCCGGCGATGAGCTGACACACGTGCTGTTCGCCGACACGTTTAATCAGACGCTAGATTGCCGTTATATTGCCAATCCGCCGTGGCTCAATGCCAAAGGCAAATCCGACGTAACGATTCACCAGCACCTCGCCATGGGCGAAGGCGACGTGGACTTCGACGGTATCTTTGAAACACTGCGCGAAATGGACTTTGCCAACAAACAGCTCAAAGCAGACGCACCGAAAGTCGGCGGCGACAACATCGCCTGCGTATCCATGTTCGGCTTCCCTGAAAAAATGGCTAAACAGGCTCCTGAAGCTCGCGAACGCATTGAACGTGAACTGCTCGGAAAATAAATTGCCAGTGTTGTCAGTAGCTTTCTTGCTTATAAATTGTTAAAACTAAAGATGATTTGCTAGACTATACAAATTGTGATATAAATTCCTATGAATTATATGC
>CATYZV010000221.1 GCA_958415865.1 uncultured Selenomonadaceae bacterium | reverse complement strand
GCTGTATTTATCTTATATGTTCATTATATATAATTGAAGTATATTGTTCTGTGATTACATCACCAAAGAAATCTCCGGATTTGACAATGATGCACTGCGGTGTTATTATATAAGGGAACTTAATACAGTTCAGAGAATCAGGTGTCCGATCGGACTTAATAGGGAATTCGGTAAGCTCAGGCAAAGCCGAAACGGTCCCGCCACTGTATGAGGGAGCTTGTTCATATCAATGCCACTGGAAGATGATAAGTTTTTCTGGGAAGGCGTGAATAAAGCGATGATCTCGAGTCAGGAGAACTGCCTGGTTGACAATCACCGTGTGCAGCTGCAACGAATAATTGCGACTGCCATACCTGCGAGCGATGGGAAGGGGATTAGACACAGGACTATTGTATCCGAAAGGATTTATAGTCTGGCAAGAAATGCGTCTATTCACCTCTTTTCAAAGCGAAAAGGGGTTTTTTGTTTTATCGGATATACTTTGTGCCTTCAGCAAGCATGAGGTATCATTGCTCAAATTTCCAAACTAATTTTATTGCATTACTATTTCATTTACAGCATGCCTTCAGCAAGCATGCTGTTCTTTTTTGCCGGCTGTCAGTCCGCCTTCAATCGTATTTTAGGTATTATTATGATAAAATCTCAATATAAAACGGCAATTTGTATGGGAGATGGTAATAATGCGCTATATGCTGATTGACGGGCTGCGCGGTTTGACGATTGTCAGCATGGTAATCTATCATGCTGTATGGGATATGATCAATATCTTTGATATCATGGATGATGAAGGCTGGAAAACGGAGCTGTTTATCTGGCAGCAGAGTATCTGCTGGTCGTTTATATTTTTATCGGGATTTTGTTCCTGCCTTGGAAGCGGGCGTATCCGGCGCGGTATGCAGGTCTTTTTGTGGGGAGCTGTAATCTCGATTATAACAGTTTTATTGATGCCAAAGAACAGTATTTTATTCGGCGTGCTGACCTTCATCGGTTCAGCGATGATAATAGTATCGCTGGGCAAAAGGCTGCTGCGAAAAGTTTCTCCTGTATGGGGCTTTATCGGCAGCTTGAGCTTATTTATTCTGCTGAGAAATATCAACAAGGGCTTTTTGGGCTTCGGCCCGTGGAATTTATATCCGCTGCCCGATAGCTGGTATGATGGAATGTTTGCTACATACATCGGTTTTACGGACGGAGATTTTTCCTCCGGCGACTATTTTTCTTTATTTCCGTGGCTATTCTTGTTTCTAAGCGGTTATTTTGTTTGCAGTTTTTGCAAGAAAAGCGGCTGTATGCAGATTTTTTGTGCCGCAGTGCCTAGTTCTTGGCAGTACGTAGGCAGACATTCGCTAAAGCTGTATCTGCTGCATCAGCCTGTTATTTATGCTGTGATATCTGCTTGGCAGTACGTGTATTTCATATAATGGCACGCAATAGAGGTATTTTTTATGACTTTGCAACAATTAAAATATATAGTTGAGATTGTAAACTGCGGCTCTATGAATATGGCGGCGCAGAAGCTGTTCATCTCACAGCCTACGCTTTCCAATGCCGTCAAAGAGCTGGAGCGCGAGATGCAGATAGATATCTTCATCCGCACAAATAAGGGCGTGTCGCTCTCGCCGGACGGGCAGGAGTTTTTAAGCTACGCCCGGCAGGTCTTGGAACAGACGGAGCTTTTGGAACAGCGGTATCTGTCCGGCAAGCCGTCCCGCCGCCTGCTTTCTATTTCTACGCAGCATTATGCTTTTTCGGTCAATGCCTTCGTCAATCTGATACGAGAATATGCAGAAGATGAATACGATTTTACGCTGCGTGAAACGAAGACACATGAGATCATCGACGATGTGAAGAATATGCGCAGTGAAATCGGCGTACTGTATTTGAGCAATTTCAACCGTCAGGTCATGCGCAAAATTCTCTACGACAACGGGCTTTGCTTTAAAGAATTGTTCACGACCAGCCCGTATGTCTTCATGAGTGCTGCGCATCCTCTGGCAGGCAGGGAAAAAGTTTCATTTGAGGATTTATCGCCGTATCCCTGTCTTTCGTTTGAACAGGGCACATATAATTCCTTTTACTTTTCGGAAGAAATTCATCCAACTGTTTCGCATCCCAAGAACATCTACGTGAGCGATAGAGCGACGCTGTTCAATCTCGTGATCGGGCTGAATGGCTACACCATTTCCACGGGCATATTGAGCGAGGATTTAAACGGCACAGACATAATTTCCGTGCCGCTCGACAGTGATGAAGTCATTCAGGTAGGCTACATCTACAGCAAATACGCTCATCTGAGCCGCTTGGCACTCAATTACATTCAAAAATTAGAGCATTACATCGCCATTTCTATCAAAGTCTGATAAGGCGCAGGATGTTGTCCATCGTCAGTGCGAGATTTTTGCAGCTGTCAGGTGCAGACTCGCGCAGCGTCTGCGGCTTGGTGTTGATTGTAAAGACCGCACTGACACCGCGCTCATAGATGGCGGATATATCGTCGCCGATGCAGCCGACTACCGCGATCAATGGCACATGATATCTATGGGTATGATATGCCACGCCCGCGATAACCTTGCCGCGCAGCGACTGAGAATCTATGCGCCCTTCTCCGGTGAATACACAGTCAGCCGCCTGTACCAGCTCATCAAAGCGGACGATTTTCAAGATGGAATTTATGCCGCTTTGCAGCGAGCCGCCCAGCAGCCCTGCCGTGCCGCCTCCCATGCCGCCTGCCGCACCTGCACCGCTTAAATTCAGCACATCTTTCTGCAGATCGCGGCGGATAATCTGCGCCAGATGGTACAAGCCATTATCAAGGAGCCTGACCATAGCCTCATCAGCACCCTTTTGCGGACCGAATACAGCCGCCGCGCCGTGCTCACCGCATAGAGGATTATCTATATCGCACATCGCCGTAAACTGCACTGAGGCATATTTCTGCTTAAATTCACTGTCATCAATGCGGCAGATATCCTTGAGCGTGCCGCCGACAGGGACGAATAGCTCGCCGCTGTTGTTGTAGAACTTCACACCCAGAGCCGCCGCCATGCCGCAGCCGCCGTCATTCGTCGCACTGCCGCCCAGCCCCAGCAATACCTTCGTGCAGCCCTTGGACACAGCATCAGCAATCAGCTCACCCACGCCGTAAGTCGTAGTCTGATCCGGATGAAGCCTTTCACCGACGAGCGGCAGCCCTGCGCACGCAGCCATCTCAATCACAGCCGTCTTATCAGGCAGTATACCATAAAACGAATCCAGCACATCAAAATACGGGCCGCTCACGCGCAGAGCCTGCTTAGAGCCGCCTGCCGCCGTCAGCAGTGCATCGACAGTGCCCTCACCGCCGTCAGCGATGGGAATACTCTTGACACTTGCCGACGGAAAACGGACGCGGATTGCACTCTCCATGACCTCGCAGACCGTCTGTGAACTCATCGTACCTTTAAAGGAATCGG
The DNA here is from genome assembly GCA_958415865.1 of uncultured Selenomonadaceae bacterium. Lineage (GTDB taxonomy): Bacteria > Bacillota > Negativicutes > Selenomonadales > Selenomonadaceae > Megamonas. The sequence continues at coordinate 185 of CATYZV010000221.1, read as the reverse complement.
GGATTAAAATGAAGCTTGCATGATCTTTCATATTGTTCACCTCTACATAAATATAAACCTCTAATATACTATTTGCATATTAACAGATGTATTCCTTCTATATAATATGTGGAGCGTGTGAAAAATTTATTTTATAAAACCCTTGACTTTACGTTCCGTTTACATTAAAATATTTTCGTATGACG
>CATYZV010000220.1 GCA_958415865.1 uncultured Selenomonadaceae bacterium | reverse complement strand
GATTCATATACACATTAAACATAGATAGATAAAAATAAAATTCGTAAATATATATCATATTAGGAGGCATTACCATGAGAGCGTTTTATGTAGAAGCAGACTACGCACCCAAGCCGGGCTACGTACTGTCCGAGCGTGAGAAAGCGACCGGCAGGGCACTGCGCGGCAATCAGATCTGGAAGAATATCCACGGCTCCGTAGTCGACCGCCCTGAGCCTGAATGCGGTGAAGATCAAGTCAAGATAAAAGTCGGAGCTGCCGGTATCTGCGGCACTGACCAGCACTTGCTAAAGCAGGATGCAGACGGCTACAGCATGTACGACGGCCACAGCAAATACCCGATCATCACAGGGCATGAATTTGCCGGCGAAATCGTCGAAGTCGGCAAAAATGTCAAGAAGCTAAAGGTAGGCGACCTCGTTTCCGTCGAATCCATGCACTGGTGCGGTGTCTGCGATGCCTGCCGGCGCGGGATGTTCAACCAGTGCAAAGACTTGGAAGAACCGGGGCTGACTTACGACGGCGGCTTTGCTGAATACGCAACGGTCAATGCCAAGTACTGCTATCCCTTAAACGCTATCATGGACTACTATGGAGGTGATAAACTCACGGCGATGGAACTCGGCGCGATGATCGAACCGACAGGCGTTGCCTACAACGGTTTATTCGTGCGCGGCGGCGGCATCCGTCCCGGCGGACACGTCGTGGTATTCGGAGCAGGCCCGATAGGACTTGCCGCCATCTCTCTGATGCGCACGGCAGGAGCAGCAAAACTCATAGCCGTGGAAAGCATTCCCGAACGCGTTGAGCTGGCAAAAAAATGCGGTGCTGACTGCGTGCTGAATCCGTTCGACTACAAGACACCGGAAGAAGAAGCAGAAGCTATTATGGACTTGACAAGCGGTGCAGGCGTTTCCCTATTCGCCGAATGTGCAGGCGCGACAAAATTCACCTATCCCGTAATGGCAAAATCTCTCGCTATCGGCGGCAAGACAGTACAGATCGGGCACACCGTAGGCATCACACCGGTCGATATCTTCAACTGGCAGTGGAATGCAGCGAGCATCTCCGGCTCTAACGGTCAGTCAGGTCAGGGCATATACCCCGATGTCATCGCATTGATGGCTTCCGGCAGAATAGATATGCGCAACATGGTTACAGGTAGATTCAACCTCGAAGACATCGCCGAAGGAATGAAGATTACGGCGGGCAAGGTATTGATTTCCACCGAATATCCCAGACTTAAATAAAGCAGATTTTTTTAGATAGAGCCCTGTGTCTGAGCAATACAGGCACAGGGCTCTATTGCTTGCGATAAAAATTCTGAATAAAAGTATTAATCATTGAATTGTGAGTGTAGTCTTTGCGGATTTATCAGGAGAAAACTATGGAAAAGCAGCAAAGATATTTATATAAAATCGCTGTCGTAGCGACGCTGGGCGGACTGTTGTTCGGCTTTGACAGCAGTGTAACAAACGGCAGCTTAATATTTATGGCCAGGCCTGACCAGCTGAATTTATCGGCGCTCGGTGAAGGATTGGTTACGAGTGCGCTGTTATTCGGCGCAGCGTTCGGCAGCATAGCAGGGGGACGTATCTCTGATAATTATGGGCGCAAAAAGTGCATTGTGATGATGGCAGCTATCTTTTTTCTAGCACGCTTTGGCTGTGTATTTGCACCTAGTGCTGAAGTAATGATAGCTTCTCGATTTGTCATCGGCTTAGCTGTAGGCGGTGTATCTGTTACGGTCCCTACCTATCTGGCGGAAATAGCTCCTGCTAAGCAGCGCGGCCGCTTTGTCGCGCAGAATTGCTTGATGATCGTCGTAGGGCAGTTTTTGGCCTTTGTCATCAATGCTCTGCTTGGAAATCTATTGGCTGTGCCCGAGGTCTGGCGTTATATTATCGCCGTTGCCTTTTGTCCGGCAGCTTTTCTGTGGGCAGGTATGGTTTATCTGCCGGAGAGTCCCCGCTGGCTGATTGCCAAAGGGCGGATGGATGAAGCTATGCGTGTTTTACAAAAGATACGCCGGCCTGAGCTGGCTGAGATAGAATTTCATGAGATAAAAAAATTAGTGATTTCAGAAGCCAATATAAGACAGGCACAGCTAAAGGAATTTATCGAAGTCCCTTGGATTAAGAGGCTTTTGTGCATCGGTGTCGGCATTGCCATCATACAGCAGATTACCGGGGTGAATGCTATCAATTACTACGGAACGAAGATTCTGCACGATTCCGGATTTTCGCTTGAAGCTGCATTGATCGCTAATATTGCCAATGGCTTTATCTCTGTTACGGCAACTGTCATCGGCATGTATTACTTGGAAAAACAAGGCAGACGAAAATTATTTATCTGGGGCTTGATGCTGACGATTCTGCCGCTGTGCGCTATCAGTGCACTTTCTCTGACACTTGACAGCCATCCTTATTACGGATACTTTATTCTGGCAATGACGATGACCTTTATGGCATTTCAGCAAGGCTGTTGCGGATTGGTTACATGGATATTGATGTCGGAGCTGTTTCCGCTTCGCCTGCGCGGCTTGGGCATGGGATTTATCGCTTTTGTTTCCTGGGTGGGAAATTTCATGGTTGGCCTGTGTTTTCCGATGCTTATTAGTGTGCTGGGCACATCGGCAACATTTCTCGTATTCGCCTTCTTCGGTGTGATTTCTTTGATGCTCGTCATCAAATACTGCCCCGAAACGAAAGGCAGAACATTGGAGCAGCTGGAATACTGCTTCCGCAATTACAAGACCATCGACTGTAGAAAACCCAGTTTGCAAAGAGGAGTGGAATCAAATGAAACTGTGCATTAATGAAGCGACCTGCAAAGAAAATTCTTCATTAGAACTCGATTTGCAGCTCTGCGAAAAATACAAATACGATTATATTGAAATCCGCTTGGATATGCTCAAAGAATACTTGAAAACTCATACGGTAGAGGATTTGCAGAATTTCTTTAAGACGAGCCATGTAAAACCCTACGCTTTTAATTCCATTGAAGACATCAATTTCTGCACGCCGGAGCAGGAGCAGCAGATGATAGAGCTGTTCACCTTCGCCTGCAAGATGGGAGCGGCGATAAACTGCCCGTACATAATCGTCGTACCTACGGTCAGTGATGAAATGCCGGATAAATCTCTGTCAGAGGTCTTCGACGACAGCACGGCGATGCTAAAGCGGTTGTCTGACATCGCCGAGCCTTACAATATGAAGCTCGCCTTTGAGCCGATCGGCAACCGCCGCTGGTGTGTGCGCGAGCTGAAGCAGTGCATGGAGATCGTCAATGCCGTGGATAGGGAAAATGTCGGTGTAGCACTCGATTCCTTCAATTTATTCCTCTACAATAAATTGGAAAATATAGATACCATCGACCTCGTGCCGCCCGAAAAAATCTTCGTCTACCACATCAACGACAGCGAAGATTTGCCATTGACGGTGCTAGACCACTGCCACCGCTTATTGCCCGGCGATGGCGTGATTCCGCTAAAAGCTATCACGGCAAAGCTCCATGATAAGGGCTACACCGGTCCCGCTTCGATTGAGACCTTCCGCCCGGAATACTGGCAGATGAATCCCGACGATGTATTCCGCATGGGAGCAGAAAAGACGAAAGCATTTTTATAATAGAAGATAAACGG
>CATYZV010000219.1 GCA_958415865.1 uncultured Selenomonadaceae bacterium | reverse complement strand
GTGGTATACAATATATAAGATTGAATATATAGAAGGAGGTTCTTTGTTTTAATGAAAGAAAAAGAACATGATTTCATGAGCCATGAGCTGAAGCTGCCGGAATTGACTATCCGCGGCATGATTCTCGGGCTTTTGATCACAATCGTATTTACGGCCTCAAATGTGTATCTGGGATTGAAGGTCGGCTTGACGTTTTCGTCAGCAATCCCGGCGGCTATTATTTCGATGGCTGTACTGCGTATGTTCAAAGATTCCAATATTCTGGAAAATAACCTTGTACAGACGCAGGCCTCAGCGGCAGGTACTCTGTCGGCTGTAATCTTTGTAATCCCCGGTCTGCTGATGATCGGCTACTGGCAGGGCTTCCACTTCTGGCAGACGCTGATGATCTGTGCCTGCGGCGGCTGCCTGGGCGTGCTGTTTACGATTCCGCTGCGCCGTGCTATGGTTGTCCATACGGATCTACCGTACCCGGAAGGACGTGCAGCTGCTGAAATTCTGAAGGTCGGCAGCAGTACGGGAGACAAGAAAAAGGGCATCACGGGCATGAGCGATATCGTCAGCGGCGGCATCACGGCTGCGCTGATCAATCTGTTCTCCGGCGGCTTTGGATATCTGGCTGCGGAAATGATGGCTTGGTTCCAGGTAGGGAAGAATGCTGTAACGTGCCTGCCGCTCGGTTTTTCACCTGCTCTTTTAGGTGCGGGCTATCTGATCGGCATTGCCAGCGGTATCGCTATTTTATTCGGCCTTGTCGTAACCTGGGGCGGCTTCGTGCCGTACTTTATGTCTATCGGCGATATTCCGGCGGGCAAAGAATTGTCTGATGTTGCCATGGGCGTATGGTCGAGCAAGGTTCGTTTCCTCGGCGCAGGCCTTATCGGCATCGCTGCTGTCTGGACACTGCTGACGCTGATGCGCCCTATCCTCGACGGCATTAGGATGTCCATCCAGGCAGTATCGGCAAACAAAGAAGCCAATGACAATCTGCACCGCATGGATACGGATATGTCCCCTAAGAGTGTAGGCATTGTGTTTGCCGCTGTTATCTTGGGTCTTGTAAGCGTATTTTATTCCTTTACTTCTGACGGCACGTTATCCACCGGCATGATGTGGCTCTACATCGTCATCGGCATCGTTGTCGCTGTCGGCATGGGTTTTTTCGTAGCTGCGGCCTGCGGCTATATGGCAGGTCTCATCGGTACTTCTTCCAGCCCTATTTCGGGCATCGGCATCCTCGGCATCATCGTTTCTTCACTGGTGGTATTGGCACTCGGCGACTACGCAGGACTGTTCTCTTCCGATTACGGCACGATGTTCGCCACGGCTTTTGCTATTTTCATGACGAGCGTAATCGTCAGCATCGCCTGCATTTCCAACGACAATCTACAGGACTTGAAAACAGGGCTTATCGTCGGTGCAACGCCTTGGAAGCAGCAGGTAGCACTGCTGATCGGCTGCCTTGCCGGCGCAGTTGCCATCGCTCCCGTATTGAACCTGCTGTATGAAGCGTACGGCTTCCCCGGTGCACTGCCCCGCGCAGGCATGGACGAAGCTCAGGCACTGTCTGCACCGCAGGCTACTTTGATGTCCACGATAGCTAAAGGTATTTTCAGCTCCAGCATGGACTGGTCGTTCATCCTCTACGGCGTTGTATTCGGCATCATCGTGATCATCATCGACATCGTGCTCAAAAAGAGTTCTAATAACAAATACAGCCTGCCTCCGCTGGCTGTCGGCATCGGCATTTACCTGCCCCCTACGCTGGAGATTCCTCTGGTAGTCGGTGCTGTCATCTCCTACTTCACGCATAAGTATCTGGTCAAACGTGCTGAAAGACGCAGCCCGGACAATATCGCAGACGATGTAGATACCTGCAATAGACGCGGTATTCTGTTCGCCTCCGGCCTCATCGTCGGCGAATCTCTGATGGGCGTAATCCTCGCCGGCATCATCGTAATTTCCGTAACCTCCGGCGGCAGCGAAGCACCGCTGCGCATGGTGGACGGCAGCTTCGGCGGCACGGCTGAATGGCTCGGCCTTGCGGTCAATATACTGCTGATTCTGGAATTCATCCGCCGCGTCATTACGGCTAAATTAAACCGCTAAAATTTATTTTACAGCACTACAAAAAAGAGCAAAGCTGAATGCAACAGCTTTGCTCTTTTGCTTTTTAAAATTAATCTATTATAAACCTGCCTGCTGACGCAGTGCTGCGGCTTTATCGGTGTGTTCCCAAGGAAGGTCTACATCCGTTCTGCCGAAATGGCCGTATGCTGCGGTCTGCGCGTAGATCGGGCGGCGCAGGTCGAGTTCTTTGATGATGCCTGCCGGGCGCAGGTCAAAGTTTTTCTGTACGAGTTCTTCGATCTTGCGGTCGCTGATCTTGCCGGTGCCGAAGGTGTTGACATTTATGGAAACGGGCTTTGCTACGCCAATAGCGTAAGCGAGCTGAATTTCGCATTTGTCTGCCAGGCCTGCTGCGACGATGTTCTTAGCTACGTAGCGGGCTGCGTAGGCTGCCGAGCGGTCAACCTTTGTCGGATCTTTGCCGGAGAATGCTCCGCCGCCGTGGCGCGCCATGCCGCCGTAAGTATCGACGATTATCTTGCGTCCTGTCAGGCCTGTGTCGCCCTGCGGGCCGCCGATTACGAATTTGCCGGTCGGATTGATGAAGTACTTCGTGTCAGCCGTGAGCAGTTCTGCGGGTACAACGGGCTTTATGACTTTTTCGATCATGTCCTTTTTGATCTGTTCAAGGCTGATATCCGGTTCATGCTGCGTGGAGATGACGATCGTATCGACTGCCACCGGCTTGCCGTCTTCGTAAGCGATGGTTACCTGAGTTTTTCCGTCTGGACGCAGGTAAGGCAGTTCGCCGTTCTTTCTGACTTCAGCGAGGCGGTGAGCCAGCTTGTGTGCCAGTTCAATCGGCAGCGGCATGAGTTCCGGGGTTTCGTTCGTAGCGTAGCCGAACATCATGCCCTGGTCGCCTGCACCGAGATCGCTGTCATCGGCATTGCCTTCTTTTGCTTCATACGATTTGTCTACGCCCTGAGCGATGTCCGGGGACTGTTCGTCGATGGAAAGCGAAATACCGCAGGTATCGCAGTCAAGCCCGTATTTTGCTCTCGTGTAGCCGATCTTGCGGATGGTGTTGCGCACGATAGACGGGATATCGACGTAGCATTTGGTGGAAATTTCACCGGCTACGTGAATCTGGCCTGTCATTGCAAACGTTTCGCAGGCAACGCGGCCGTTGGGATCTTTTGCTAAAATCGCATCGAGGATGCTGTCGGAAATCTGGTCCGCTACTTTGTCGGGATGACCTTCAGTAACGGATTCAGAAGTGAATAATACTCTATTTGGCATCTGAAAAAAACCTCCTATAAACTAAAAAACCCGCTCGATTACATCTGAGCGAGAGTTTTTCAAATCTCTCATCTTCTAAGTAATCTCCAGTCAATACTTAAAGGAATTGGCACCGTTTCGGAATACTGCTCCAATGGTTGCCGCAATTTCATCGGGCCTGTCCCTCAATTGCTCTTGATGAGTTTCCTATTCAATTGCTATCCATTATCATATAGAAAAACGCTCTATTTGTCAATCATTTTATTTTACGCTGATAGATAAGAAAATTTTATCT
>CATYZV010000218.1 GCA_958415865.1 uncultured Selenomonadaceae bacterium | reverse complement strand
CTTTCCCTGCTTGTTGTATAAAAAATAACGAGATAGTAAAAACTATCTCGTTGCTAAGGTCTAAATTTTAGGGAGCACTGCATATTTATTCGCAATCCCTTTTTATATTATCTTACCTCTGCTTGACGGACTTTTTGCCCAAAAGCTGCTGTAGGCTGCTGAAGGCGGCAGGTGTGCCGTCTATCCAGAATTCTCTGTTGCTGCGTATCATTTTGCGGGAGCTGGCAAAGTACATGTACATGGGGCAGCTGCCTGCGTGTTCGTGCAGTGTCTCGCGCAGTTTGGCGAGCAGTGCTTCGTCGTTTTCTTGGTCGGGCTTGATCATTATGCAGAATTCCGGTGTGTATTCGCTGAGGTCGGTGATTTTATCGGCTATTATCTTGGTGCCTGTATCCATTATATTTGTCTTGCCGCGCACTACTATGGGTGTGTCGGGCACGAGGCTGTTGATGCAGTCGTAGAATATCTTGGGGAATACGACGACTTCTATCATGCCGATGAAATCTTCCAGCTCGATGAAGCACATCATATCGCCTTTTTTGGTGTTTATGCGCTTGGCACTGCGTATGATGCCGGCGAAGGTAACGCTCTTGCGGTCGGGCATGGCGGTGATTTCGTCTATCGTCGTCAAGTTGGCGATTTTATCGCGGAATTCTTCGAGCGGATGGCCTGTGATGTAGAAGCCGGTCAGTTCTTTTTCCATGTTTAGTATCTGCATTCGGGGAAATTCGTCCATCTTGGGCACATTTATTTTGTCGAGGGATTCTTCTTCGGTGAATTCTCCGAATAAATCCATCTGTCCGCTCGCTGCGTCTTTTTGGCGGCGGCTGCCGATTTCCATAGCTTGGTCGAGGATTTCGAGGTTCTGTGCGCGGTTCAGCCCCAGTGAATCGAAGGCACCGCATTTGATGAGGCTTTCGACGGCGCGTTTATTCAGGCTGCGCGTGCTGACGCGAGAGCAGAAATTTTCCAGCGAGGTGAACGGCCCGTCTTTTTCGCGTTCTGCCATTATGGTCTTTATGGCTGCTTCGCCGATGCCCTTGACTGCGGCAAGCCCGAAGCGTATGCTCTTGCCGTCTACGGTGAAATTGTTGCGGCTGGCGTTGATATCAGGCGGTAGAATTTTTATATTCATGCGCTTGCAAAGTTCGATGTACTCGCCTATTTTCGTGCCCGCCATGAGGCTTGTCAGCATGGCTGCCATGAATTCCTGCGGATAATGTGCCTTTAGGTAAGCCGTCCGCCATGCCACAAGGGCATAAGCTGCGCTGTGCGATTTGTTGAAGCCGTAGTCGGCGAAGTTCAAGAGCAGATTGAAGATTTTTTCTGCCAGTGCCGCGTCTATGCCGTTTTCTTTCGTGCCGCGCATGAAATTTTCCTTCTGCGACATCAGGACTTCGTGTTTTTTCTTGCCCATAGCGCGGCGTAGTATATCTGCCTGCCCGAGCGTGAAGCCTGCCAGCACCTGCACTATCTGCATGACCTGTTCCTGGTAGAGCACTACGCCGAAGGTTTCTTTCAGAATGGGCTCCAGCGACGGGTGCATGTATTTGACTTCCTTCTTGCCGTGGCGGCCGTCGATGAAATCTTCTACCATGCCGCTGCCGAGCGGTCCGGGGCGGTACAGTGCGACGAGCGGTATGAGGTCGGCGAAGCCTTCGGGCTGCAAGTCCTTCATGATTGCCGTCATGCCTGCCGATTCCATCTGGAACACGGCTCCCGTCTCTCCACGGCAGAGCATGGCGGAGGTCAGCTCATCTTCCAGCGGCAGATGGTCGATGTCCACGGTGATGCCGCGGTTCAGTTTTATATTTTCCAGTGCGTCAGCGATGACGGTCAGCGTGCGCAGCCCGAGAAAGTCCATTTTCAAAAGGCCCAGCTCTTCGACGAAATCCTTGTCGTACTGCGTTACGAAAGTTCCTTCTGACACCTGCACCGGCACGTAATCCGTTACGGGGTCGCGCGAGATTACTACTCCGGCGGCGTGCGTGGAGGAATGGCGCGGCAGCCCTTCTATGTCCTTGGCAAAGTCGATCAGGCGGCGCACGGTCATGTCCTCCTGATAGAGGCTGCGCAGTTCCTGCGACTGCTTCAATGCCTTGGACAGCGTCATGCCCAGTTCAGTGGGTATGAGTTTTGCTATTTTGTCCACATCGCTGTAAGGCAGGTTCATGACTCTGCCGACATCGCGCACCGCACCCTTTGCCGCCATCGTGCCGAAGGTGATTATCTGCGCTACATGGTCGTCGCCGTAACGCCTTTTGACGTATTCGATGACTTCATCGCGGCGGATGTAGCAGAAGTCTATGTCGATATCTGGCATGGTTACGCGCTCAGGATTCAAGAATCGTTCAAACAGCAGGTTGTAACGTAATGGGTCGATATCCGTGATGCCTAAGATGTACGCCACTATGCTGCCCGCTGCCGAACCGCGGCCCGGTCCGACGGGAATGCCCTGGCTGCGCGCGAAGTTGATGAAATCCCAGACGATCAAAAAGTAGCTGTCGTAGCCCATGCGGTGGATTATCGACAATTCATAGTCAAGACGCTCAGAGATTTCTTTGGTAATATCTTTATAACGCCGTGAAATGCGCTCATCGCAGAGCTTGCGCAAGTACTGGACATCCGTCATATCGTCGGGCAGCGGAAAGCGCGGCAGATGCAGATGGCCGAATTCAAAATCTACATTGCACCGCTCGGCAATCTCCAGCGTGTTGGAAATCGCCTCGGGCGTATCGGGGAACAGCTCCAGCATTTGAGCACCTGATTTTATGTAAAAATCATCGCTGTTGAACTTCATGCGCCCCGGTTCATCGAGCGTGCTGCCCGTCTGAATGCAGAGCATGACATCGTGAAATTCGCTGTCTTCGCGCCTGATGTAATGCGAGTCATTCGTCGCCACGAGCTTTAAGCCGAATTTGTGCGCAAGCTGTATCAAGCCGGCATTTGAAACTGCTTCTTCGGGAATTTGGTGATCCTGTATTTCCAAAAAGAAATTTTCCTTGCCGAAGATGTCGATATACTCCTGCACCAGTTCTTCAGCGTGCTGCATATTGCCGCCGATGATAGCGCGCGGTATTTCCCCGGCGATGCAGCTGCTGAGGCAGATTATCCCTTCATGGTATCGGCGCAGCAGTTCCTTATCTATGCGCGGCTTGTAATACATACCCTCGATATTGGCTAGCGATACCAGCTTTATTAAATTCTGATAGCCCTTGTTGTTTTCCGCCAGTAAAATCAAATGGTAATAGCGCGTGCCGGCCACCTCAAAATCGTCAAAACGCGATTTCGGCGCGAGATATACTTCACAGCCTATTATCGGCTTAATGCCCTGTTTTTTCGCTTCCTTGTAAAAAGCAATAGTCCCGTACATCGTGCCATGGTCGGTGATGGCCAGCGACTTCATGCCCAATTCCTTCACGTAGGCAATTAAATCCTTTATGCGGCTGGCACCGTCCAGCAGGCTGTATTCCGTATGCACATGCAGATGGACAAAATCCACCGGCACATTCTCATTTGCAGTCATAGTCTTACCTCATATAAATCTTTGACACTCCCCATGCCTAAAGACAGAGGATTCTTGAGAAACTCAGCCCAATTTATCAGCTGACTTTTATTCTCAAAGGGTTTGCCAAAAGCCCTCTACACAGTTCTTCGTATTTG
>CATYZV010000217.1 GCA_958415865.1 uncultured Selenomonadaceae bacterium | reverse complement strand
GCATAATACTAAGATAATTTTAGTTGCGAATGAAGTAAAATGCTTGTATAATCAAAACAAGGACAACATCAAGGAGGATTCTTTTATGAAAGATGTAATATTTAAAGGCTCTGCCGTTGCACTGGTTACGCCTTTTACAGAAGACGGCATTAACTACGGCGAATTGGAGAGACTGATCGATTTCAATATAAATAACGGCACGGATGCCATCGTCGTAGCAGGTACCAGCGGTGAAGCTGCTACCATGACTGATGCAGAACATGAAGAAGTTATTAAATTTGTTGTCGATTACGTACATAAGCGCATTCCCGTCATCGCGGGCACCGGCTCCAACGACACGAAATACGCTATAAATCTCTCGCAGCATGCAGATAAAGCCGGTGCTGACGCGCTGCTCGTCGTAACTCCTTACTATAATAAATGTACGCAAAAAGGCCTGATTAAGCACTTTACCGCCATCGCTGACAACGTAAACGTACCGATCGTGCTCTACGATGTACCTTCGCGCACCGGTGTCGGCATCAAACCGGAAACGTATGCCGAATTGGCACAGCATCCGCGTATCACGGCAGTCAAGGAAGCGAGCGGGAACATCGGCACTGTAGCTGAAACGATGTCGCTTTGCGGCGACAATCTGACGCTCTACTCCGGCAACGATGACCAGATCGTGCCCATTCTCTCCTTGGGCGGTCAGGGCGTAATTTCCGTATTAGCAAACGTAATGCCGCAGCAGACTCACGATATCTGCCAGGCATTTTTCGACGGCAAAACAGCAGAAGCAGCAGCAAAACAGCTCGAATACTTCCCGTTGATCAAAGCGCTGTTCTGCGAAGTAAACCCGATTCCCGTAAAAGTAGCAATGCGCCTCATGGGCTTTGATATGGGTCCGTTGAGAATGCCTCTTTGCGAAATGGAAGAAGCACATCTCGAACAGCTCAAAGCTGCTCTCAAACAGTTTAACTTGATCAAATAAAAGCATATATATGCAATAAAACAAGACCGATGAATTTCTCGAATATCCGAGGTTCATCGGTCTTTTATTATTGCACTAAAATCAGTTTTCCTTTTACTCAGTGCGCTGCTTTAAAACCTCATAAGCCAAAATAGCAGCAGCATTAGACGCATTTAACGAATTTACCTTGCCGCGCATCGGAATCTTTACCATAAAATCGCAGGTGATCTTCGTCAGACGGCTGATGCCGAAACCTTCATTGCCGATAACCAGCACCAAAGGCCCGGTCAAATTAGCTTCATAATAAGTCTGCTCGCCGTCCATATCAGCTCCTGCTACCCAAAGCCCCTGTTTTTTCAATTCTTCCAAAGTCTGAACCACATTGCCGATACGAGCCACCGGCACGTATTCCAAAGCACCGGCAGAAGTCTTTGCCACCACAGAAGACAGCGGGCAGCTGCGATGCTTGGGGATCAAAACACCGTGCGCACCGACAGCATCAGCAGTACGCAAAATAGCACCGAGATTATGAGGATCTTCCAATTCATCGAGCAAAATTAAAAAAGGATCCTCACCGCGTTCTTTAGCGATTTTCAATATATCGTCCAGCTCAACGTAATCGACCGGCGCAGCATAAGCCGCAATCCCCTGATGACGCTGGCCGGCGCAGATCTGCTCAAGCTTTTCATTAGTAACATTCTGAATGATTATGCGGCGTTCCTTCGCCAGCGTCAAAATCTCCGGCATAGAGCCGCCATGCGCACTGTCAGCTATCAAAATGCGATTGATAGAACGGCCGCTCTTTAACGCCTCGCGCACCGCATTGCGTCCCAGCAGAATATCCTCATTGATTTCAGCCTTCTTAGGACGAGAAGAACGCACTTCAGCTGCCTTCTTCTTCGGGCGCGGATTCACGATAAACTTATTCTTCTTATCCAATTTAGCTCTGCTAGATTTATTCTTAGTAGGTCTCATGCAAAAATCTATCCTCTCTTCAATTCTTCAGCTAATACATAAATTACACTTCACGCAGCTTTAGCATTTCCTTCAACTTGCCGCAGGTCATAGCACCTTCAGGGCAGCGGCCCGTACGAACGCAGGCAGCACCCGCATTCTTAAACAGCAGCGGCGCAGCCTTTTTCACCTCAGCCAGCATCAAATAAGCCATCTGGCGGATTTCCCACTGAGCACGGTTGCAGCAGCGCAGCGAAAAGAAATTCAGCAGCGAACGAGCATTAAACGTCGCCAAAATCTTCGTCTCCGTTGCATTAGCAAGCACATAGCGAGCATCCTCCTTAGGAATACCCATTTCGGCAAGCTCATCATAAGTTTGGCGGATAGTATCCATCAAAGAAACAAACTTAGCCCTAGCAGCCTCATTGCCCTCAATCGACGGCGGCACGATATACTCAAAATCATGCTCACTCACATAACGCTGCGACTGCTGCGAATACGAAGCAATACGATGGCGCACAAGCTGATGCGTCAGCACACGCGAAACGCCCTCAATCGCAAACGTAAACGAAACGTGCTCCATCGTCGAAGCATGGCCCATGCTGATGATCTTTTCCACCAGCTTTTGCACCTGCTCATCCGTCATCTTCTCCTCCAGCTCCTCAGCACCGCACGGAGAATAACACAGACGCGCAGCCATCGCTACAGTACGCTCCGGCTGCTCAGTATACTTTACCAGCTTAACTTTCAGCAAAAACACTCTCTCCTTCATAAAATCACTACCAATATAATACCATAAACTAAAAAGCATTGCACCCGCACAGCAAAAAACCTGCCCGACAGACACGAGCAGGTTCAAACCATACAAGAAAAAACCAATCAAAGAGAATTCAAATAATCTATCACAGACTTAATAACATTCGCACCATCACCGGCAGCCGTAATAACCTGACGTAGCTCCTTCGTACGCAGATCCCCGGCAACAAAACAGCCCGCCAGACTCGTTTTGCCCATCTCACCGGCAACAACATACCCAGACTCATCCAGAGCAACACCCTCCGGCACAAGCGAATTATTAGGCACAGTACCAACCGCCACAAACACAGCATCCAAAGACAGATCACCATGCTCGCCCGTCTTCTTGTACTCAACTTCCAGCGCATTGACCCTCTTGCCATCGCCCTTAACAGCCACCGGCAGAGCCGACTTCACAAACTCCACATTATCCAGAGCAAAAATCCTATCCTGAGCAGACCTATCGCCGCGCAGCTCATCACGCCGATGCACAAGATAAACCTTCTTGCAAATCTTCGCCAAAAACAGAACATCCTCCAGAGCAGTATTGCCGCCGCCGATCACAGCCACAACCTTACCACGATAAAAAGCACCATCACAAGTCGCACAATAATACACACCACGGCTCAGATACTCCTGCTCACCCGGAATATTCAAATTGCGCGGATTCGCACCCGTAGCCAAAACAACACTTTTAGATAAAATATCATCCTGACCAATTACCTTAATGACAAAAGAACCATCATCAGCACGAACAATAGACGAAACCTCAGCATCCTGTATCGTCGCCCCGAGTTTTTCAGCATGATCCTGCAAAGCCATCGAAAAAGAAGCACCATCTATATGAGGCATACCCGGATAATTATCCAAATCATTCGTCGTAACAATCTGCCCGCCACTATAGCCAGCCTTTTCCAGAACCACAAAATTCAAAGCCGCGCGCGAAGCATAAATAGCAGCAGTCAAACCAGCAGGACCACTGCCTACAATAACAGTATCAAACATAAAAATCACCTCTATAAAAAAATCATACAAATCTACTCATAAACAAATTATAAACAAAAAATCACAAACTGTCCATGCAC
>CATYZV010000216.1 GCA_958415865.1 uncultured Selenomonadaceae bacterium | reverse complement strand
TGCTCTCCAAAACGTATTTTTAGGGCAGAAGTATACTGATTTTTTGGTACATCAAACAGGCATAGCGCAATAGCCGTCAGAAAAACTGACCACTAATTACTAATCACTAATCACTAACTACTGCCCACCGCTCAAACGGACATAATGCAATAGCCGGTGGTTTTCAAATAGACTGCAACAGTGATATAATAATTTGAGAAATTATCTTTATTTATAATAAACGAGAAAGGTTTGAGGCTATGAACCACTTAACAGCAAAAAAAATCGAACCGTTCAGCCAGAAAATGAGCGGCGAAATTCAAATACCGGGCGATAAATCAGTATCGCACCGCAGCGTGATGTTTTCCGCGCTGTGCGATACACCGGTAAAGATAACAAACTTCCTGCGCGGAGCTGACTGCATGTCCACCGTCGGCTGCATGAAAGCTCTCGGCGCGAAAGTAGAAGAAGTGGATGAAACGACGCTCATCGTAACGGGCAACGGCTTCAACGGGCTTAAAGAGCCTCAGCAGATAATCGACGCGGGCAATTCCGGCACGACGCTGCGCCTCATGATGGGCATACTTGCAGGGCAGAATTTCCTGACGACGTTCACGGGCGATGCTTCCCTGAGCCGCCGCCCGATGGGCAGGGTCATAAAGCCGCTGAGCCAGATGGGAGCTCAGATAGTGGGACGCGACGGCAACAAACTGCTGCCGATCACGGTGATTCCGGCACAGCACGGGCTGCACGGCATCTCTTACAAAATGCCGATGGCAAGTGCGCAGGTAAAATCCGCTATTCTGCTCGCCGGGCTGCGCGCTGAAGGCGAAACGACCGTAACAGAACCGTATACTTCGCGCGACCATACGGAACGCATGCTGGAAGGCTTCAGCGTAAAGCTCAAAAAATCCGGCACGAGCATCACGGTCAGCAAGATAGATGAAATGAAGGCACCGGCAGAAATCCACGTGCCGGGCGACATTTCTTCTGCTGCATACTGGCTCGTAGCTGCTTCGATAATTCCCGGCAGCGATGTGATTTTAAAAGATGTGGGCATCAATGAAACGCGCACGGGCATCATCGACGTACTGCGCGCTATGGGCGGCAATATCGAATACCTAAATGTACGCGATGAAGTAGAGCCGCTCGCCGATATCCGCGTGCGCTATGCAAAACTCCACGGCACGAAGTTCGGAGCGGAAATCATGCCGCGCCTTATCGACGAAATTCCCATCATTGCCGTAGCAGCGATGTTTGCTGAAGGCGAAACCGTCATAACGGGTGCAGGCGAGCTGCGCGTCAAGGAAACAGACAGGCTTCAGGTCATCACAGACGAATTCAACAAAGTATGCCCCTGCATCGAAGGCAAAGCTGACGGCATGGTCATCAGCGGCAGTGCCAGTGAATTTAGGCAGGCTGTCTGCGACTCGCACGACGACCACCGCATAGCCATGTCCTTGGCTATACTCGGTGCTGCCGGCAGAGGATTGGCTATTGAAAACAGTGAATGTGTAAATATTTCCTATCCTGCTTTCTATGAAATACTGTCCCGCTTTGCTTGAAGCAGACAAAATAGATATTATACGTGATTAATTTAGGTGATTGACAAAATGACGATAAAATCAGTAATAGCCATTGACGGGCCTGCCGGAGCGGGCAAGTCGACGATAGCCAAGATGGCAGCAAAACAGCTGGGCTTTACGTACATCGATACAGGAGCTATGTACAGAGCTGTGGCATGGCGGGTGCTGCAAGAATACGTGCCGCCGGTCAGCACGCAGCAGATCATCTCAGTGCTCAGCGATATCGACATTCAACTGGGCTACGACGGCAGCGGCAGCATGACGGTAGAGGTAAACGGCACCGATGTCAGCAAAGCCATCCGCACGCCGGAAGTAACAGCTCTGGTATCGCAGGCTGCGGCTGTGCCGGAAGTGCGCAGAAAGCTCGTCGACCTTCAGCGCAAAATGGCACAGCGCGGCCATGTGCTGATGGACGGACGAGATATCGGCACCTGTGTGCTGCCGGATGCCGACCTCAAGATATATCTGACTGCCTCTGCTGACGAACGCGCCCGCCGCCGTGCCAGAGAACTTCAGGCAAAAGGCTACGATGTGGATACAAAAAAGATAAAAAGCGATATCATAGCCCGCGACAAGGCCGACAGCGAACGAAAAGTATCGCCGCTGCGCCGCGCTGATGATGCAGTGCTGCTCGACACCACTGACATGACGATAGATGAAGTGCTCTGTGCCATCATCAATCTGGCAAAATCGTAAGGCAGCAGAAAAAGGTGATACTATGGTCTACAATATAATTAAGACAGTATTCTGGTTTATCTACAGCTTTCTCTTTCCGACAAAAGTGTCGGGCACGGAGAATATACCGATGAAGGGAGCCGTCATCTTGGCGGCAAATCACCTAAGCAACTGGGACCCGGTGCTCGTCGGTGTATTCGCGCCGCGCTATCTCGTCTACATGGCAAAAGAAGAATTATTCCGCGTGCCGATATTGAAAAACATACTGCACAGCGTCCGTTCTGTGCCGGTGCGCCGCGGCGCAGCTGACCGCTCCGCTATCAAGGCAGCACTCACTACGCTGAATGATGAAGGCTGCATCTGCCTATTTCCTGAAGGCACGCGCAGCAAAGACGGAAAGCTGCATAAGGGCGCGCACGGCGTGGCATTGCTCGCAGCAAAGTCCAAGGCAGCAGTCGTGCCGGTAGCGATAGACGGTACATTCAAGATACGTCCGTTCCGCCGCCTTCATCTGACATACGGAAAACCTCTGTATTTTGAAGCAGATAAAGCTGACAAAGAGCATTTGCAAGAATTTACCGATAAAATAATGCAGGAAATAGCTCAGATGCTAAAAAATAAATGAAAAACCGCTATAATGGTAGTAGTATAAGCGATTATTCTATGGTATACTATATGGTAGTCTTAGTAAATAATTTTGATGGTGATTGAATTTGGAAGTAATTTTAGCTGATGATTATGGTTTTTGCTATGGGGTAAAGCGGGCGATCAAGATCGCTCAGCAAAGTGCCGGTTCCGCTGCAAAGGTCTGCACTTTAGGCCCGATCATCCACAATCCGCAGATGGTGCAATTTCTCGCCAAGGGCGGTGTAAATGTCGTCGATTCACCGGATGAAATGGATGAAGGCAAGATCATCATACGTTCTCATGGGGTCGGACCTTCCGTCTACGACAAGATCGCAGCGAAGGGCCTGGAGCTTGCCGATGCTACTTGCCCACATGTGAAGAAGGCTCAGATGTCAGCCAAAAAGCTGGCAGACGAAGGCTTCAAAGTTATTATCATAGGCGAAAAAGATCATCCTGAAGTGAAGAGCATCAAGGAATGGGCCGGAGATGATTCCCTCGTAATCGGTTCCGTCCGTGAGGCTGAAGCGATGCTGCCTGCCGCTAGGCTCGGCATCGTAGCTCAGACGACTTTTTCCGGAGCAGCTTTCAATAAAATCGTGGGTGTACTGCTTGAAAAATCTCACGACATCAGGATTTTAAGAACGATTTGTACGGCCACCGACAAGCGTCAGTCAGCTGCCATACGCCTGGCGCAGAAAGTAGACTTGATGATAGTCATCGGTGGACGCAATAGTGCCAATACAACCAGATTGGCACAGTTATGCTCCAAATACTGCACGACGCGCCACATAGAAACAGCGGCGGAATTGCGCAGTGAATGGTTCAATAACATAAAAATAATTGGTATTACAGCGGGCGCATCAACGCCTGACTGGATTATCAAGGAGGTATATGAAAAGTGCAAGACATGGCAAGCTTATTAG
>CATYZV010000215.1 GCA_958415865.1 uncultured Selenomonadaceae bacterium | reverse complement strand
TAAATACCTCTAGTGCCAAAGCAATAGAGGTCAATTTCATTATAGCAAAGGCAAAGCAATTTTTCAATCACTGTGTCAGCTCTAAAAGTTCAGAACAAAAGTTTCCAACTGAGCGAATAATATGATAAAATAGAGGCAAATGCAAATATATTATATAGGAGGCTTCTCCCATGATCTTCAAAGCAAATGAACACAGTGTAGAACGCAGGGAAAATGCTGCCGGCGGCAAAGGTTTCCTCAATATCGAACATCTGCTCGGCGCGGCTCAGCTGCAAAACCAGTGCGGCTTATTCGCCCATGTAACGATTGAACCTAATAGCTCGCTCGGCTACCACGAACACCACGGCGAAGGAGAATCGTACTACATCCTCCGCGGCACAGGCCTTTACAGCGACAACGGCACGCCCGTTCAGGTAAAAGCAGGCGATGTGGTATTCTGTCCCGACGGCGAAGGCCACGGCATCGAAAATACATCTGCCGACCAGCCGCTCGAATTCGTCGCATTGATCATCAAAAACCCTGCCTAAATAGATTGCCACAATAGTTTTATAAACAGCAAAAGCATCTGCCGATAGATTCGGTCAGATGCTTTTTATTTACAAAGAAGTTCACTCCGCTTATAATAAAAATTAATAGAACTTTATCACCATGGCAATTTCTTAATCCCAATACTGAGGAGTGAATTTTTTTGCTGTTTGATACGCATATGCACACTAAATATTCCGCAGACTCTGATATGCTGCTTGAAGATGCAATTTCAGCTGCTCAGCAGAATAATATAGGCATCGTGCTGACTGAACATCTCGATTACGATTTTCCCGGCGATACGCCTTATGAATTTGACCCGCAGCGATATATGGAAGAATACGCTCCTTACCGCAGCGATGCACTGCATCTCGGCGTAGAGGTCGGCATGCAGCAGCACACAGCTGAGCGAAGTGCCGCCTTCGTCAGCAGTGCAGACTTTGACGAGGTCATCTGCTCTCTGCACGTAATGGACGGATGTGATTTATACTACAAAGAATGTTACGCCGGCAAAACCGAGCATGAATGTTATACCCAATACTTGACGATGATGGCGCAGCTAATCGCGCAGCACGATTTTGCAGACGTACTCGGACATATCGACTACATCTGCCGCTATGCACCTTTTAATCCACCCGATATCATCTTGGCAGATTACTCCGACCTCATCGACACCATCTGGAAGACTTTGCTAGACAAGGGTATCGTGCCTGAAATAAATACTAGACGCTTCAACAACGATGATAATATCGCTCCGCTTTTAAAATTATATGAACGGTATGCTCAGCTCGGCGGCAAATACGTTACAATCGGCTCTGATGCTCACAAAGCCGCCAACGTCGGCTTTAAACTGCATGAAGCGGCTGATATGGCACTTTCCTTAGGCCTTCAGCCCGTCTACTTTGTACGCCGCCAAATGCAGCTGTGCAAATTCTAATCCAAAGGAGAATTCACCTATGCTAAAAAAAGCTATTTCCACAGGGCTGTGCCTGTCGCTGCTGTTAAGCCCTGCCGCACCGGTATTTGCTGAAACTATAAATTCCACCAATACCTCCAAGCCGGCTGCCTACGACTACAGCCTGCCCGATGCCAATACATTGCAGTCCCGCCTGACACTCGTCGAACAGTCCGCCTACGGACAAGGTCAGACAGGCCCCTTGATGACCCGCATCAGCAATTTGGAAAATGATTTTTACGGCAGAACTTCCGGCACCAATACAGCTCTCAGCGACCGTATCAACACATTATACAATACCATGTACGACAACAGCTCACGCCCGTCTGCCATCACCCAGATGAACGGCATCGAATGGTTTTTGAGCGGACATGTATCTAACAAATCGATCACTGAGCGCATCACCAATCTGGAAACCACCTTCTACGGCAAGCCGTCCTCCGGCACGCTTCAAAAGCGCATGAATGCCCTAGCCGTATCCGCTTACGGCAATTCTGACACCAAGACACCGCTCGTATCCACCACCATTCCGGCAGATACGCTGATCAAGATAAAACTCGTAACGCCGCTCAACAGCGACACGACGAAGGCCGGTGAAAAAGTTCAGTTCCAAGCCGCTGAAGATATCATCTACAACGGCAGGCTCATAATCGCAGCCGGTGCACCCGGTGAAGGTGTCGTAACAAAGGTAAAAGGCGCGCAGAACTTCGGCAGGAACGGTGAGATCTCCGTCAACTTCCAGCAGATTCAGGCCTTCGACGGCACGATGATCCCCACGCTGCTCGGCGATAAAGCGAAACTTGAAATCAAAAACCTCGCCATGGCAGCCGGTGCCAGCGTAGCAGGCATGGCACTTTTAGGACCGATCGGCATTGTCGGCGGTCTGTTCGTCCAAGGCAAAGATGCCGACCTGCCCGCAGGTACGGAGCTGTACATCCAGACGCAGGGTTCAGCTAATATCTACGCTATCAGGACGAAATTGCAAGACAATCTCCAAGTCAATACGCCGGAAGAAAATGACGACAATAGCAGCAATGCCTCTGATGATGACTACGATTATAATAGCTCCTCATCAAATACCGGCAGCACAACGCCTTCCACGTCTTCTGCATCTTCCTCTGCTTCTTCCGACAACACCTCCTCCGTGCCCGACAGCTCTGAAAGCTCCGGCAAATCCAGCGAAAATAACATCTACCAGTACGAATACTGATGAATACTTCCGATCTCTAAAAGCAATACCATCTCTAAAATATAGACCAGAAAATTTCTGGTCTATATTACTTTTTTCTGTTAATTAAATTAAATTTCAAATTAAAGGACGTGATCCACTTTGGATGAAGCCAAGCTCCGCTTCTTATTCGTATTCACCGACCTCATAGCACCGCTCATCGTGGGCTACCTTTTAAACCGCTATCATATTATCAGCCGCCAGACCTGCGACAAGCTCGTCAAAATAAATATCCGAGTCATCGTCGCCGCTCTTTCATTTCTGAGCTTCTGGACACTCAAGATAAGCTTCGACCTGCTATGGCTGCCCGTGTTCGGCGTTTTTGCCATCGCTATTCCCGGCCTGATAGGAAAGTTCACTTTTGCCCAGACGTACAAAAACTACAACGACCGCGGCGCGTACATGATGGCTTCCATGCTCTCCAACATCGGCACTCTGAGCGGGCTCTGCGCGTTCATCGTCTACGGCATCAAAGGCTTTGCTTACGTCCAGATAGTAGCACTGTTTCAAGCACTGTTCACCTTCGTCTACTGCTTTCCGCTAGCAGCCTATTACCATGCTCTGGCGAACAGCAAATCGCACAATCGCGTAAAACCCGATCTATTGCCCATGATATTCAACTGGAACCAGATTCCCGTGCTCACGATGGGCATCGGCTACTGCCTCGCGTTCAACGATGTACCCGTGCCGCAGATAGGCTACGACACATTCAATGCACTCGTCCACATAGGCGCATGGGCAGGTATGCTGCCCGTGGGCTACATGATAAAAATCGGCAAAGCACGCTCCTACCTCAAGCGCACCAGCGACATCACCTTTGTCAAATTCATCGTACTGCCCATAATCGCCTATTTCGTCGTCATCAACTTATTCACCGACCCCGTGCTTATAGGCAGCATGGTACTCGCCTTTTCCGCACCTACCGCCATCAATGCAGTACTAGCCTCCAATATCTTCAAGCTAAATGTCGACATAGCCGTATCCTCATTTCTATCGACGACAATCTTATTTCTATTCGTCATCTTTCCCTTGTACTTCTTCGTCATCAAAGATATAATCACGCCATGACACTACCCAATCTCAATTCTTATTTATTTTCTTT
>CATYZV010000214.1 GCA_958415865.1 uncultured Selenomonadaceae bacterium | reverse complement strand
ATGATGAA
The DNA here is from genome assembly GCA_958415865.1 of uncultured Selenomonadaceae bacterium. Lineage (GTDB taxonomy): Bacteria > Bacillota > Negativicutes > Selenomonadales > Selenomonadaceae > Megamonas. Next base: position 3,803 of record CATYZV010000214.1, on the reverse strand, counting down.
TTGTCAAGTCAAGTGCAACACTTTAATTCCTTTAGGAATACTTCAAAAGGTGTTTCCCAGTTTAAACATTTCCTAGGCCTAAAGTTCAATTCCATAAGATTTCTTATCAAATCATCTGTTTTTACTTTACCTAAGTCTGTTTTCTTGGGATAGTACTCTCTTAATAATCCATTTGAATTTTCGTTTGTTCCTCTTTGCCATGGTGCATACGGATCTGCAAAGTAAACTTCCTTCTTCAGGTCTTTTTCTACACCGGCATAACAGGCAAACTCTTTTCCTCTATCTGTTGTAAAACTTTTTACAGCTTTTTTCGGCAGCCCGGCTATAAATTTTTTTATAGCTTCTTCCATCGACTTTGCTGTCCTGTCTTTTATCGGTACTGCCACATAAAATCTGCTCATTCTTTCTGCAAATGTAGCCATACAGGCTTTGCTTTTTCCTCTTGAAGATACAATCGTATCCAGTTCCCAATGCCCAAATGTTTTCCTGTCTTTTGCTTCGCTTGGCCGTTCTTTTATACTTCTTCCAACGGTAAACCTGCCTCGTGTCTCTTTTTTGCGGCGTTTACCTTTATGACGTAAATTTAACGGTGTAATTTTATCCACCTTATTGGCATATATCCAATTATAGATAGTTTTGAAGGATACTACACCTTTTAAAACAGTAGATGCAATTTGCTCAGGAGACCATTTTTGAAGAAGTTTTTCGATGATTATTTTGGCAATGTCAAGAGTTATCTTGCCGAAGTAAGTACAATTAGAGCGGCGGCGTTCATAAAGAGATTGGGCAGATTCAGCGGTGTATAAGCCGCAAGACTTGCCGCGCTTAATTTCACGGGAAATAGTAGAGTGGTGCCGATTAAGATGACGGGCAATTTCGCGGGAAGAATAGCCTAAGGAGTAAAAAATTTCTATACGAATGCGTTCAGATATGGTAAGATGGTTATAGCTCATTATGAATACCTCTTTCGTGTAGATTTTGTGTGGTAACTATATTTTATACGAAAATTCATAATGAGTCATTTTTTTGTGTCGCACTTAATTATACAATCCATCTTACTTAAATGGTCTGCTAGGGCAATGCTCCATTTTTCCTTGAGCATTGGCAGGCGAAAGCGGGCGTTGGCAGGGCTGGTGGAGGGCAGTTGGTAGAAGGTGTATTTTTCGTCTTTGAGCAGTGCTTTATTGTATTTTTTGAAGCACTGAAAGGATTTACCGCCGTTGAAGCAGATGCGCACTATGCGGGGATATTTTTGCAGAAATGAAGTGAAGTCATTGGGGATTTCGTCGCATATCGCGCTGTCGAGGCTGCCTTCGCGCACGCAGGAGCCGATGGAATCCCATAGGGCGATGTGATGGCGGCGCAGCATGGCTAGCCTTTCGCTGTAGTCATCGGGTTTTATGCCGTTGTTGAAGAAATCCGCCATCATCGGCCAGAATCTGTTCTGTGGATGGGCATAATACTGCTGCTGTTCGAGCGATTTCACGCTGGGCATGGAGCCGAGTATCAGCGTGGTGCATTGGTCATCGACTGACGGTGCAAAGCCGCTGCAGCGGTCAGGTGTAGATTTGGTATTCATTGCTATTGTCTTATTTGTAATTTTTCTTTAGCAGATCTTCATACATATCTTTTATGGTTATATTATAGAACGGATGGACTTTGTACGGCGCGATTTCCATCATGGGTTTTAAGACGAATTCGCGGTTCCTCAGGTCGGGATGGGGAATCGTCAATTTGTCGGTGCTTACGAACAGATTATCGTAGAACAAGATGTCGAGGTCGAGTGTGCGCGGTCCCCAGTGTTCTTTGGTGTCTCTGCCTGCGTGTTCTTCCAGCTGCTTGAGTATTTCCAGCAGTTCTTCCGGATAGAGCATGGTCTTTATTTCCATTGCGCCGTTTAAGAAGTCAGGCTGGTCGGTTTTGCCGTACGGTTTTGTTTCGATTTTGCTTGAAACATCTCCTACTTCGATATAGGGAATGCTGTCTAAAGTCTGGATAGCATCGTCGATGTATTTTTCTCTGTCGCCTACGTTGGAGCCGAAAGAGATATAGACTTGGTGCCAGCCGCGTTCTACATTGACCGAGAGCGAGCCTACATTCTGCGATACGGGAGCATCAGGCTTTCTGACTTCCAGTACGACGTTGTAGATCTGGTCAAATTGCAGCAGGATTGCCTGTGCAAGCTGTTCGGCAGCCGTTTCGATCAGGTTATACGTGTTTTGGGACATAAACTGACTGATGAAATCGCAGACTTCGGCGTAGCTCGTCGTATACTGCAGATCATCTGTCATGCCTGCTTTGCGCAGATTGGTGTAGAGGTCGGCTGAAACGTAGAAATACTGACCTTTGTCGCGTTCTTCTTTCAATACGCCATGATAAGCAAAAACTTCCAATTCCATGATACGAATGATGTCAGAAGGGTAATTGTTCATAATAAAGTACCTCCGTTATATTTAATAGCTTCTGTCATTTTAACTGCCCGCAGATTTTCCTTTACATCGTGAACCCGCACGAATGCGTAATCGTGCAGAACCGCCATTACAGTGGTTACGATAGTGCCTTCGAGGCGTTCTTCAACGGGCACCTCCAGTGTGTTGCCGATGACTGATTTGCGCGACGCGCCCAGCAGCACAGGATAATTAAATTTGTTCAGCTCTCTCAGATTGTGCAGCATGATGAGATTCTGCTCGTACGTCTTGCCAAAGCCGATTCCGGGATCGAGGATTATCTTGTCATCAGCAATGCCGGCACGGTGAGCAATATCCAGCGTCTCTTGCAGATCTTCCTTGACCTCGCGCAGAAAATCACGGTAATCAGCTTGATCGCGGTTGTGCATTAAACAGCACGCTACATTGCTCTCGGCTATGATCTCTGCCATCTTCTCATCATACTTTAAGCCCCAGATATCGTTGATCAAGTCTACTCCGGCAGCTATGCCTGCTTTTGCCACGCTGCTCTTGTACGTGTCTAGCGACAGCGGCACATCAAACTCCTGCTTTAGCCGCTCGATGACAGGCAGCACGCGTTCGATTTCCTCTTCATCGCTGATTTTAGTGTAGCCCGGATGCGTGGACTCGCCGCCGATATCTATTATATCTGCGCCCTCATCCACCATCTGCTGAGCATGGTATAAAGCCTTGTCCATCGTGTCGAAATTTCCGCCGTCAGAAAACGAATCCGGCGTAACGTTCAAAATTCCCATCACATACGTATAATGTTTCACATCAAAATCCCTGTTTCCTATTTGCAAACTATTCACTTCCTCAGCCTAATATTTCAACTTTAGATTCTTTTTGTCAGCAGGCCAGCTGCACAGCCTCTGAGCAGGACAGGCAAAACAAGCACGGCTCATCTTGTCCGCCCGGTAAAGCAGACCGCTGAGATTCTTATCCCGCCGCACAAAACTGCTGCGGTGCTTGAGCACAGCCTGCGTTATATCGATCACCTCCCGCCGCTCAAAGCCACAGTCGTAGAGAATTTCCGGAGCCATCAGCGCACCGGATATCTCATGACCGATACCATAGCGGTACTGCAAATGCCTGCCGATATCGTGCACCAGTGCCGCCGCATAAATGATTTCCTCAGCGATATGCAGCCGCTCGCGCTCATTTAAAATCATCATCAGCCTAGCCACATCAAGGAAATGAGCCATATCATGACGGCAGAAAACGCGTCCCGCCTCCTCTTTCGCTATCTCACAGCAGCACTTTTGAAACAGCGGATGACATAGAATCTTGTTTCTTTTATTTAATCCCATCAATCCTACCTCAAATTTTATCAACATACTAATTATATGATAAAAT
>CATYZV010000213.1 GCA_958415865.1 uncultured Selenomonadaceae bacterium | reverse complement strand
ATATGATACCATCTTTTTTTCACAAAAAAATCTTTCTGCCGTGATAAATGTCTTCCACAGCAGAAAGATCTATTGTTGTTTATTTATTATTTATTTTTTCAGCACGGAGCCGGGATAGTGCAGTGTAGCAAAGTAATCTGCAATCGTTTCTGCGCGGCGTATCAGCTCTACGCTGCCGTCGGCGTGCAGCAGCAGTTCAGCACTGCGCAGCTTGCCGTTGTAATTGAAGCCCATCGAATGGCCGTGCGCTCCGGCATCGAAAATGACGATGCGATCGCCGATATCTATCTTGGGCAACTTGCGGTCGATGGCGAATTTATCGTTGTTTTCGCACAGCGAGCCGGTTACATCGTAAACGTGATCATGCGGCGCATTTTCCTTGCCCACGACTTCGATATGGTGGTACGCGCCGTAAAGTGCCGGACGCATCAGATTTGCCATGCAGGCATCAAGTCCGATGTAATCTTTGTAAGTGTGCTTTTCATGCAGCACCGTCGCTACGAGATAGCCGTAAGGACCGGTGATAGCTCTGCCCGATTCATAAGCGATAGCAGTCTTGTCAAGACCTGCCGGAACAAGGATTTCATCGTAGAGCTTGTGCACGCCTTCACCGAGTGCTTCAAGATCCACAGCCTGCTGTTCCGGGCGGTAAGGAATGCCGATGCCGCCGCCGAGGTTGATGAATTCAAATTTAATGCCGAGCTCTTCGGCGATTTCAGCAGCCAAGCTGAATACTATCTTGGCATTGAGCAGCAGCCCTTCCAAGCGCAGTTCGTTGGAGATGACCATCGTGTGCAGCCCGAAACGCTTAACACCTTTTTGCAGAGCGATTTTATACGCGTCGAACATCTGCTGCTTCGTCAGGCCGTATTTTGCTTCTTCCGGCTTGCCGATGATATCATTGCCTTCAATCAGGCTGCCGGGATTGTAGCGGAACGACAATACCTGCGGCAGTCCGGCGTTGGCTTCGAGGTATTCGATGTGGCTGATATCATCGAGATTGATGATCGCGCCGAGTTCAATCGCCTTCTGGAATTCATCCGCCGGCGTATCGTTCGAGGTCAGCATGATCTTTTCACCGTGAATGCCTGCAGCATCAGCCAGCAGCAGTTCCGGCAAAGACGAGCAGTCCGCGCCCACGCCTTCGCGCTGCGTCATTATCTGCATGAGGCGCGGATTCGGCGTAGCCTTTACAGCGAAATACTCTCTGAATTCCGGTGCCCAGTCAAACGCCTTTTTGAAACGGTGCAAGTTATCGAGAATAGCCTTTTCATCGTAGATGTGAAACGGCGTAGGATATTTCTTTATGATTTCTTCTAATTTCTCTTGTGATATGGGAAATTTCTTTTCTGCCATTTGTATGATTAAACCTCCAGCATCTTTAAAATCAATGTAACAGCTTAACAATTAGAATAGCTTGATTATACCATTTGCCGGCTGTTGAAGTCAATTGAGGCACAGCCCTTGAACACAATTTGCAATCTTCTTCCTGCCGCCTAGGGAAAAAATACATGTATACATTTACTTTCGATGAAAAAAAACATAAAAATGTAGTATAATGGAGAAGTTCAATACTCGCAAATCAGACTAAATGTCTTTTGCCTATATCACTCGTTATATATTAGGAGGAATTTACTCATGACGAACAGCATGGCTGCATCTCATTCCAAAGGAAAAGTTTTAAAAGATGTCATCTTCGGTGCCAGTGCCGCAGCAAACGAAGCTGCCGCAAAATACGGTGCTGCTAAAGTTACCAACGGCACTATCGGTGCTATCATGGACGACGACGGCAAGCTCGTCTGCATCCCTACCGTAGAAAAAGTCCTGCGCGGCCTTCCCATCAATGAAATCGCGGCTTATGCTCCCATCGCCGGCCTGCCCGCATACCTCAACGCCGTAAAAAATCTCACCTTCGCCGACAACAAGCCGGAAGGCTACATCGAAGCCGTAGCTACGGCAGGCGGCACAGGTGCCATTCACAACACCATCTGCAATTATTCCGAAGTCGGCGACAGCGTGCTGACCTCCGACTGGTTCTGGGGCAATTACAACGTGATCTGCCAAGAAGAAGGACGCAAGCTCGAAACGTATGACCTCTTCGATGAAAATTTAAACTACAACATCGAAGGCTTCACCGATAAAGTAAACCAGCTGCTGGCTGACCAGGATTCCCTGCTCATCATCATCAACACCCCGGCACACAACCCGACAGGCTACAGCCTCTCCGACAGCGACTGGGACAAAGTACTCGATGTCTGCCGCGAACACACCAAAGGCAGCGACAAAAAAATAACACTGCTCGTCGACATCGCTTACATCGACTACGCCGGCGACAAAAACGAATCCCGCCGCTTCATGCGCAAATTCTCCAGCCTGCCCGACAACATCCTGACCATCTTCGCCTTCAGCATGTCCAAAGGCTACACCCTCTACGGACAACGCACCGGCGCAATGGTAGGCCTCTCCTCCAACAAAGAAATCGCCACCGAATTCTTGAACATCTCCAAATACACCAGCCGCGCCACCTGGTCCAACATCAACCGCGGCGCAATGGCAACCCTCGCCGCCATCGATCAGGACAAAGCACTGCTCGCCCAGTTTGAAGCAGAACGCGACGCACTGTACCAGACCATCAAAGAACGCGGTGCCATCTTCATGAAAGAAGCAGCCGAATGCGGCCTCAAAGCACTGCCCTACAAAGCAGGCTTCTTCCTCTCCATTCCGTCAAAAGACCCCGCAGCCGTATGCGAAAAACTGCACGACGACCTCATCTTCGCCGTCCCCCTCAAGCGCGGCGTGCGCATCGCCGTATGCTCCATCTCCGCCGAAAAAATGCACGGCGTAGCAGAAAAAACGCTCAAGGCATGGAACTTCGTAGAAAATAAATAAGATCATTTAAAGCATGAAAAAGGAAGCTGCGATTAATAGGCAGCTTCCTTTTTTATTTTAATCAAGCCCATCACCATACAAAAGCGGCGTTATCTCCTGTACTATCATCTGCCCGGCTTGATTTTTTACCTATTAATTAATGCTGTAAATTCTGAGTTAATTTCCTTCATTCTGTGTTCTTGATTAAAAAAATGTAATCCCCATATTTTATAATCATTATCGTCCACAAATTTGGTAACCGGAATAGATTCTGCCTTTAACTGTAAAAGAAATTTTTCTTTCCAATTATCTTTTTCAAGAAGCTGCGAGCCTTTAGGTTCGATAAAAATCTGAAGCTGTTCAAATCTTTCTGTTCGCTCCTTTTGTAAAAAGAGAACATAATCTGGTTCAAAACGCGCTCCATCCTGAAATGAATATATATGAAACTCCCTCTCATTTCTAACAAGATAGATACGACTATATGTTTTTTGCAGGTTAGCAACACATCCACGGAAATAGGCAACAAATGCCTTTTCTTCCGATGTTCCATAGTTATCAGTATAAACAAACCAATCTTCTGCCGACAAATCAATTTTCCAATCTTGTTTTACAGATGGATCATTTTGTGAGATACCAATTCCACCGTCATGAGGATCAGTATAATTAACAGTCTTATTGCGAAATACATCTCTAATATTTCTAGCTCTGAAAATTTTTGTACCACTATAAGTTTCTTCAATCTTAGAAATAGAATCCGCTATCTTGCCGAGCACATAAAATACCGCATCATATAATGTTTTTACAGTGGGCTGTTTGTCCTTGCTCTGGATATTAATATGAACAGCACCAAGGTATTCATCATCAGTTATAAACTGTCGTGTGGATATAACATTTGGGAAATATGACTTAAGTATATTAAACTGAAAAATAGGATATCTCATTAATACTTTATTTACAAT
>CATYZV010000212.1 GCA_958415865.1 uncultured Selenomonadaceae bacterium | reverse complement strand
AGGTATTTCTATGAGTAAATTATTGATAAAAAACGGATTTATCGCCGATGGCAGCGGTTCAGACGGATTTATCGGCGATGTATTAATCGAAAATGATAAGATAACTGCCGTGGACAAGACGATATTGACCGATGATGCTGAGGTAATCGATGCCGCGGGACTGACTGTCGCACCGGGCTTCATTGATACGCACAGCCACAGTGATTTGCAGGTGCTGACAAAGCCGGCTGTAATGCCCAAGCTCATGCAGGGCATCACCACTGAAATTCTAGGGCAGGACGGTATATCTATGGCACCGCTGCCGCAAAAATATATAAGCCCTTGGCGCAAGAATCTGGCAGGGCTGGACGGTGAATCGGATGATATCGACTGGAATTACGGCACCACGGCCAATTACCTCAAGATGATCGAAAAAGCACAGCCGAGCATAAATGAATGCTACCTCGTGCCGCACGGCAATATCCGCATGGAAGCGATGGGACTTGACAACCGCCGGCCCACAGCGGCAGAGCTTGAAAAAATGCGCAATATAACACAAAGAGAGTTAGAAGCCGGCGCGTTTGGCATATCCACCGGTCTCATCTATATGCCCTGCGCTTACGGTCATACGGAAGAGCTGATCGAAATATGCAAAGTCGGTGCCAAATACGACGTGCCGCTGGTCATTCATCAGCGCAGCGAAGCTGACACGATAGTCGATTCGATGAAGGAAGTTATCCGCATCGGGCGCGAATCCGGCATTAAAATTCACTTCTCGCATTTCAAAGTCTGCGGCCGCAAGAACTGGCATTACAGAGATGATATGATGCGCCTTTTGGACGAAGCTGAACAAGAAGGCTTGAAAGTTTCGTTCGACCAGTATCCCTACGCAGCCGGCAGCACTATGCTGGGGGTTATACTGCCGCCCTGGGTTCACGACGGCGGCACGGACAATGTCCTAAAGCGTCTGGCAGATAAATCGCTACGCAAGAAAATGGTCTATGATATAGAGCACGGCATCAAAGGCTGGGATAATTTCATCGACTTTGCCGGTCTGGACGGTATTTACGTTACGAGCGTCAACCATGAAAAGAATGCCGATGCCGTCGGCTTAAATCTCATTGAGCTGGGCAAGCTGCGCCATACAGACCCGTATAACGCTGTATTTGACCTGCTGCTGGAAGAAGAAAATGCTGTCGGCATGGTCGATTTTTACGGCAGAGAAGAAGATGTAAAGACCATAATGAAGCGTCCGGAAATGAACGTCTGCACTGACGGGCTGCTGAGCGGCAAGCCGCATCCGAGGGTTTACGGTGCATTTCCGCGCGTGCTCGGCAAATACGTCCGCGAAGAAAAAACACTGCGCTTAGAAGAAGCCGTCTACAAGATGACGAAAAAGCCGGCTCAGACATTTAGATTAGCAGGACGCGGACAGCTGCAGCCCGGCTTTGCCGCCGACATAACTATTTTCAATCAGGATACAGTCATCGACAAAGGAACATTCACTGATCCCGTGCAGTATCCGGAAGGCATAGAATACGTCATCGTCAACGGCTGCATCGCCGTGGCAAACGCCAAATACACAAAAAAACGCCATGGCAGAGTATTATCTGCCTTTTAGGGCAAGGCAAGATGCTGTGATGTAATGTATTCAAGATAGCTAAATAGAAAAATAGAGCATAAAAAATAAGACGGCTGAAATCACTCATTGATTTAGCCGCCTTATTTTATTTCTGCCTTTGAAGTACCAATTTAAATACATTTGCTGCCTGTTTTAGTAGATCACGTTCATTTTCCGTCCAAAATCGTGCTTTGCTGCTGCGCATATAGAAAGTCAGTATATACTCAGTTTTGCCGTCTATAGGGAGCTTGATAGATAAATACGCCGCTATGTCTAGTACCTTGGCATAAGTACGTTCTGCTTCGGGCAGCAATTCTGTATCGCTGCACTGGCTGATATCGCTGGTATTGTAGCGGCTCAAGACTGCTGCGCTGGCGTAGGGCATTGTTTTTGGCAGATCTTCACCGTTTTCATTGTATTGGCTGAGCACGCCCATATATCCGTCTATACGGCTTAGTTCGCCTATCAGTGCGCCGTCTGTCTGGCAGATGTCGCAGCAGAGGCTCAGCAGTTTATTGAGGGCTATGTGCTTTTCGGTTTCATTTGCCGCTGTGTCGAGTGCTGTGCGCAGAAATATTTCTACGGGCAGTTCGGGATTGTCTGTACCGGTGCTGTCGAGCATCATGCCGTAGTTTATTTCTTCATTGTCTATCATCAAGGGCAGCACGGTGCAGATGAAGTAGTCGTTTTCACCGTTTCTTTCGTCTGTGAGCGTGCGGCAGATTCCGCGCTCCAATACCCATATGGGCGATTTGCCGCCTCTTTTGAGCAGGCGGTAATTGACGGTGTAAGGCCTGCCGTCGCAGTGTGCCGCCATCATACGCTGTACTTTCGGCAGGTCCGGAGCGTAGATCATCTTTTTGATAGAGCCTTTCGTCTCATTGAGCATATCCGTCATGCTCTCATAGCCTGCCATGCTCCAAAGCTCGCGGTTGAGGAATATAGCTGAGTAATCGGCATTGAGCTTACAGCATTTTATGCCGGCAGGGGCATTTATCGCCAGTGAAGCGGCAAGGCTGGATTTTTCCAGCTCCTGAAGGTAGCGGTCGAAATTCTCCTTGCCGTACTTTCGCGGTGCCACTTGATTTTTCTCCAAATGCTCCCAAGAAGCGGAGGAGTGGATGTGATTTATTTTCAGCTCGCCGTCTTCTACGTTGAAAATAAAAGTGTAGCGCGCCGACACGGATACATCCAGCCCTGTTTCAGGAGCGGTGCTGAGCCGGCAGTGAAGAAATACGATGTAGAGCGTGCCCTGCTGAAATATCAGCTCAGAGTGCATATTCGTTATATCCACATCGGGGATTTCTCCGCTGCGCGCGGCAAAAGTATCGAAAAGCGCGGTGTAATCCATGTAATATTCATCTTCCGCCCAGCCTATCCAGCTGCTGCACTTCTTTGAAAAGAGCTGCATCAGGCGTTCATTATCGTGTTCCACAAAGTACAAGAGCAGTACCTTTTGCGCCAGCTGCACTGCTTGTTTAGCAAATTTGTCATTTGTCATCGCTTACCTCGATTCTGCCGCTCGGCATATTCAATCTTAGGCTGTAGCCCTTGCCGTGGATCGTTGCTATACTTAGTGCTGTATGCTGATCGAGCTTTAGCTTGTGGCGCAGGTTGCTGATATGTACGTGCAGTGTCCTGCTGGTGCTCTTCAATTCGCTCATCGACCAGAGATGCTCATACATCTCCTCTGTAGATACCAGCTCATTGAAATTGTCAGCGAGCATTATCAATATCTTGTATTCGATATTTGTGAGCGGAATAAATTCACTGCCCAGCATCACCTGATTGTTCTTGAGGTATATCTTCAAATCGCCCAGCAGCATGATGTAGCGGTCATCTCTGCTCTGATACGTATGCAGCAGGTTCATAACTGCATTCAGCCTGTAGTAAAACTCCTTGCCGGAGCACGGCAGGTCGATGAAGCTTACCGCCCCGTTCTTCAATGCCGCCAGCACTGTCTTCTCCTCCGGCTCATTGCCAATGGCTATTATAGGCGTAACGGGAGATAATTTCTTTAATGTCCTTAAGAAAGGCAGCGTCTTTTGTATACTGCCGCTAAAATCCACAATGAATAAAGACGGTTCATCACGCATAAAGTATTTTAAAATATCTTTATCGGAAGAAACTACACGGAAACTCAGAGAAAAAATTTTGCTGTATTCAAATACCGTATTCAGCATATCAGGCGGCAGACTGCTGTAGACTAGTATGTTTATCATAGAACACCTCTGTCT
>CATYZV010000211.1 GCA_958415865.1 uncultured Selenomonadaceae bacterium | reverse complement strand
GTGGTATTATTTATTCAACAAAGAAAACCAGACATTAATCAACGGAATTAATGCACGTCAGAAAGAGGAATCAAGATTGGAAGAAAAGAAATATTATCTTGCCATCGACATCGGAGCTTCTAGCGGCCGTCATATTCTCGGCTGGATGGAACATGGCAGAATTCAATTAGAAGAAATCTACCGCTTCCCTAATGGCTTGGTGAATAAGAACGGTCATCTGTGCTGGGAACTCGATCGCCTGTTTTCAGAAATTATCAATGGTTTGAAGAAATGTAAAGAGTTGAACCGCATCCCTACAAGCGTCGGCATCGACACTTGGGGCGTTGACTTCGTTCTGCTCGACAAGAACAAGAAAATGCTCGGCGATCCTGTTGCTTACCGCGACAGCCGCACCGAAGGCATGGATAAAGAAGTCTACAAGATCATTCCTGAAAAAGAACTGTATGCTAGAAACGGTATTCAGAAATTGATCTTCAACACTATATATCAGCTCTACGCTGTGAAGAAAACGCAGCCTGAACTCTTAGAAAAAGCTGAACATTTCCTGATGGTGCCGGAATACCTCAACTTCCTGTTGACCGGCAATATCAAGAATGAATATACAAATTCTACTACGACTCAGCTGGTAAATGCCAATACGCAGGATTGGGACTATGAACTGATGGAAAAACTCGGTCTCCCGACTAAGATTTTCGGCAAGATCAATATGCCGAAAACTTCCGTAGGAATGCTGAGCGAAGAAGTTGCTAAAGAAGTAGGCTTCAACACAGAAGTAGTTCTGCCTCCTACGCATGATACAGCATCAGCTGTACTCGCTGTACCGACGAATGACTACAATGCCATTTATCTGAGCTCCGGTACCTGGTCGCTGATGGGCATTGAACGCCTCATCCCCGACTGCACGGAAAACAGCCGCAAGCACAACTTCACTAATGAAGGCGGCTACCATTACCGTTACCGCTACCTCAAAAACATCATGGGTATGTGGATGATGCAGAATGTACGTAAAGAATTTCGTCATAAATACAGTTTCACTGAATTGTTTACCCTGGCAGATATTGCCAAATACTTCCCTTCAATCGTCGATGTCAACGACGAATCATTCCTCGCTCCTAAGAGCATGATTCAGGCAGTCAAGGACTACTGCAAAAAGACAGATCAAGAAATTCCCCAGACAGAAGGCGAAATTCTTTACTGTATATATAACAGCCTTGCTAAATACTACGCTAAGGTTGTAAAAGAAATCGAAGAAGTTACTAACAGATGCTATAAGAGAATTCACATCATCGGCGGCGGCTGTCAGGATATCTTCTTGAACCGCTTGACAGCTAAGTACACGGGCAAAGACATCTACGTCGGTCCTATCGAAGCGACGGCTGTCGGCAACATCGTATCTCAGATGCGCAAGTCGCAGGCATTCCCTGACCTCATCGAAGTCAGAAAGTGCATTGCAAAATCTTTCGATGTACACAAAGCAGAAATCATTGAAGGCCGTTTCTGGGAATCCGATAATTAATCGAGTTAATTGATTTGTTATAAACAAATTACAATAAATAATACACCATCATAAATCACTAATTTATTTTCAGGAGGAATAAACACATGTCCAGATTTGAAGAAGCAAAACAAAAATACGCTGCTATCAGCGTAGACGTTGACAAAGCCCTCGAAACTCTCGCAAAAGTAAGAGTTTCCATGCACTGCTGGCAGGGCGACGATGTTCTCGGCTTTGACTCCGATTCCCTGACAGGCGGCATCGCTGCTACGGGCAACTATCCCGGCCGTGCTACTAACCCGGATCAGCTGATGGCTGACATCAAAAAAGCATACTCCTTAATCCCCGGCAAGCATAAGCTCAACCTGCACGCTTCCTACCTCATTTCCGATGAAAAAGTAGACCGCAACCAGATTGAACCGAAACATTTCCAGGCTTGGGTAGACTTCGCTAAAGAAGAAGGCATCGGCCTCGACTTCAACCCTACGCTGTTCTCTCATCCCAATGCAAGCGAAAACATGACTCTGTCCCATCCGGATAAAAACATCCGCGATTTCTGGATTGAACACTGCAAAGCTTCCCGTAAAGTTGCAAACTTCTTCGGCGAACAGCTCGGCATCACTTCCCTCGACAATATCTGGATTCCTGACGGCACGAAAGACGTACCGGCTGACCGCCTGACTCCGCGTGCACGCCTCAAAGATTCCCTCGATCAGATCTTCTCCGTTAAATACGACAAGAAGAACATCGCAGATTCCATCGAAGGCAAAGTATTCGGCATCGGCGTTGAATCCTACACTGTAGGCTCTCATGAATTCTACATGAACTACGCTGCTAAAAACAATCTGATGTGCCTCTTGGACACCGGTCATTATCATCCGACGGAAGTTGTTTCCGACAAAATTTCTTCCATGCTGCTGTTCAATGACAACCTCGCTCTGCATGTAAGCCGCCCTGTACGCTGGGACAGCGACCATGTAATCAAACTCGACGACGAACTGAAAGAACTCGCTAAAGAACTCGTATCCTGTGATGCACTCAACCGTGTATTCATCGGCCTCGACTTCTTCGATGCAAGCATCAACCGTATCGCTGCATGGGTTGTCGGCATGAGAAATATGCAGAAAGCTCTGCTCTTGGGTCTCTTAACTCCGAACAAAGCACTCAGCAAGCTGCAGGATGAACGCAACTTCACTGAACTGCTCGTTGACTTTGAAGAATATAAGACTCTGCCGTTCGGCGACATCTGGGATCACTTCTGCGAAATCAACAACGTACCGGTTGGCAAAGCTTGGTTCGATGAAGTTAAACAGTATGAAAAAGATGTTCTCTTAAAGAGATAATCGCACTATAAAATAAAAACAATACGGGATGAGTTGATACGTTGGCTCATCCCGATAAATTGGCGAAAGGAATTGAAATCCACAATGTTAGTTACTGATGCAAAATTTGTGCAGGGCTTTGTACGCCTGACCGACGATGCTTTCAAAAAAGGATGGCATGAACGCAACGGCGGAAATCTGAGCTACCGCATAAAACCCGAAGAAATCGAAGAAGTTAAAGATCAGCTGGCACAGCCTACCAACTGGGTTCCGATCGGCGTAAGCGTACCGGAACTTGCTGGCGAATACTTCCTCGTTACCGGCACGGGCCGCTACATGAGAAATGTAATCCTTGCGCCTGAAGAAAACATCGGTATCGCCAAGATCGATGACAAAGGTGAAAATTATGCAGTAGTATGGGGCCTGACTGTAGGTCATAAACCGACCAGCGAATTCCCTACTCACCTCAAGAACCACGCTATCAAAAAAGTTCTGACCAACGGTGTAAACCGCGTAATCTACCACGCTCATCCGACGAATATCATCGCTTTGACCTTCGTTCTGCCTCTGACTGCTAAAGCATTCAGCCACGAACTCTGGGAAATGGCTACGGAAAACCCTGTAATCTTCCCTGAAGGTATCGGCGTTGTTCCTTGGATGGTACCGGGCGGTGCTGAAATCGCTAACGCAACCAGCGAATTGATGAAGACCTACAACCTCGTAATCTGGGCTCATCATGGTATGTTCTGCTGCGGCAAAGACTTCGATGAAGCATTCGGCTTCATGGATACGGCTGAAAAAGCTGCTGAAATCTGCGTAAAAGTACGCTCCATGGGCGGCATTCGCCAGATTGAAAGCGGCAAGAGACAGACGATCACTGATCCCGGCTTCCGCCAGCTCGCTAAAGATTTCCACATTACCTTGAACGAAGAATTTCTCGATAAATAATCGTTCCGGTGATTAGCTTCTCTTAAAAATTAATATGCGGCTTGCTCATATCTTTATTCAATGAAGATATGAGCATCGACCGCAATTAAAATTTAACTGTAATTTTACGAATTTTATCCTTATTACTAT
>CATYZV010000210.1 GCA_958415865.1 uncultured Selenomonadaceae bacterium | reverse complement strand
GTATTGACTTGGAGTGAACTTCATGCCGTATACTTGACTAAATTTTTATCTGTTTTTATTAAGAGGAGTGATTTGATTGCATAGACGAAAGATTACAGCGATTGTGCTGTTCATAGTTTTAATTGCTGCGCTGTCGGTGGGCTATGCCTGCTCGCCGCTAAAGGCAAAGATAAATCAGATGCTGTTTGCTACGCCGGTATATACTTTATTGACAGGCGATGAAGTTATGGGGCTGCGTCAGGTAATAACGTCTGACAGCAAGACGAGCCGCACTGTGATGTGGCAGTCGTTTTCTGACCGCGATGATTTTGTGCTGGAATACGGCACGGATGAAAACGGTGAATTGACTTCGGTCAAGCCGCAGAAGTCTGAGCTGGATGCTGACGGCAAGCGTCTTTACGTTTACAGTGCTGAGATGACGCAGCTGGAACCGGGCACGGTTTACAGCTGGCGCGTCGGCTATGGCAAGTCGCGCACTGACTGGCATACATTGACGACGGAAGCCGAAGATAATACAGATTTTAAAGCGTTGATTTTTCCCGACTCGCAGTCCAATGACTACACCGATTGGGAAAAGCTCGCCAATCTGGCCTGGGACAGTAATCTCGATGCAGATTTCTTCATCAATCTCGGCGATCTCGTGGACAATGGCTACGACCTCGCGCAGTGGGACAGCTGGTTTGCCAGCGTAGAGCCGATGGCGGCAAAAATTCCGGCGGCTCCGATTCAGGGCAACCACGAAACGTATACGACTGACTGGAAAGTGGCGATGCCTACTCCGTACCTGACGCTGTTTGACCTGCCGCAAAACGGCGATGACAAGTACAAGAACCAGTATTATTCCTATGATTACGGCGATGTGCACTTCACTGTCATCAACACGCAGGATGATGAGATGCACGAATTTCAGCCGGATATGATGGCTGCTCAGCTCAAGTGGCTGGAAAATGACCTTGCCTCTACCGACAAAAAATGGAAAGTTGTATTGATGCACCGCGATGTGCTCGTCTACAGCAGGGATGCCAAGCCGCTGGGCGACGGCGAAATAGCATTTTCTCCGCAGGGTGAACTCTTCATGCCCATATTTGATAAGTACAATGTAGATGCCGTGATGACGGCACACCTGCATACTTACCGCCGCCGCGTGCAGCTCAAAAATTTCAAGCCTGATGAAAACGGCACCTTGTACATTCTCTCCGGCGTGGCAGGCAATGTGCGCTACCCGAATCTCTGGCACCGCAATCCGCTCGATGCTTACGTAGCACCCCAGCCGGAAACGGATAACTACATCGTGCTAGATGCTTCTGAAGATAAGCTGACTTTCAGCGCGTATCTGCCGGACAATACGATGATGGATACAGTTACGCTTACAAAATAATATATCTTTGGCAAAGAGGCTGTGAAAATATTTTATTCGCAGCCTCTTTTTTTATGGAAATACAGCAGCACTAAATCTGTATAGCTAAACTCGCTTCGATCAGACACACCTCTATAAATTTAGCACTTCTGCTTTTTAGACGAAATATGAATTAAATAAAATCATGCTTTAATCGTATGATAAAACATATGATATAAGTATTAGACATTGACTTTTAGCATGGATATAATAAAAGCATATTAAGGAGACTCCGAATTAAATCGACATAAGGATATTTAGTGTATATTATAAGGAGCTGATGAAATGGATCGCCGTGAATTTATAAAATGGGGCAGCGCAGGGCTGATGACTTTAATCGTAAGCGGCTGCGGATTCTTTACAGCCGATACGGCTAAAACGGCAGACGGTGCCCCTTTATCTACACCTATTTCAGGAGGGAAAAGCATGAAGATAGCAGTTATTACAGGAAGTCCTCATAAAGCAGGGACATCAGCATTATTGGCAGATAAGTTCATCGAGGGGGCTCAGTCAGCAGGCCATGAAGTATATCGTTTCAACGCCGCTTTTGAAGATACGCATCCGTGCCTCGGCTGCGATAGATGCGGCATGAACGGGCCGTGCGTCTACAGTGATGCTATTGAAAACAATCTGATGCCGCAGATGCTCAGTGCTGACATGATCGTTCTCGTAACGCCGCTGTACTATTGGGGCATGTCTGCTCAGCTCAAGACAGTAGTCGATAGATTTTATGCACGCAGCGGAGCACTGCACGGCAAAAAATCTATTTTGATGGCAACAGCGTACAACAGTGATGACTGGACGATGGATTCGCTCACGGCTCACTACGACAGATTAGTCAGCTACATGAATTGGAATGATGTAGGCAGAGTTCTGGCCATTGGCTGCGGCTCTCGCCCGCTGATCGAGCGGTCAGAATTTCCTGACAGAGCATATCAGCTGGGAGCAAGTATATAAATAAAGAGAGGGTTAAATATGAAAAGCATATTGATAACAGTAATTTTAACGGGGGTATTATTGATGATGACAACAGTTTCTTTTGCCGCTGAAAAAAACAGCACACTGACGGAAAAGCAGCAGGCGATCGTGCCGATCGCTTCCTACACGGCTTCGGGTGATATGGAAAATCTGAAGAAAGCTATAGCCGACGGGCTGGACGCGGGTCTTACTATCAATGAAACAAAGGAAATAATGGTGCATCTGTACGCTTACTGCGGCTTCCCCAGAGCACTGAACGGACTTAGCGCAGTCAGCCAAGTGGTGCAGCAGCGTCAGCAGCAGGGCATTAAAGATGTGGAAGGCCCGGACGCATCGCCGATTCCGGAAGGAACTGATATGATGAAGCTCGGTACTGAAGTGCAGACAAAGCTCTCCGGATCTCCGGTACACGTGGCTGTATCACCTGCTATCGACACATTTTTAAAGACGCATCTGTTCGGTGATCTCTTTGTCCGCGATGTACTGTCGGCAAAGGACAGGGAAATCGTAACAGAATCAGCACTCGCCAGCATGACAGGCACTAGCAGCCAGCTCAATTCGCATTTTAGAATCGGCAGGAATGCAGGTATTACAGCTGATGAAATGCAGGATATCGTCGATATCTTGAGCAGCAGAATCAGCCCTGAACTCGCCAAGACAGCGCAGCAGACGCTTGACACTTTCCTGGCGGGCAGAAAATAATCAGCCCTCTTACTTTTTTTATATATTGCGCCGGCTCTATCTCTGTAGTGAGCCGGCATTTTTATAAGTTATCGGATTATAAATGGGGGAATCACAATGAATAAGGCAGGCAGAATGATCTTTAATCTAGCTTTGCTATTGCTCTTTTTGACTGTCATGGATTATCCGTATACGCGTAATCTATGGCATGAGATATTGGGTTTTATGTTCATCATATTCGCAATCGTGCACAATCAAATCAACGGCGGCTGGTATAAGAATTTATTCAAAGGAAAGATGAGCGCGCCGCGCCTTGTAAATACGGCTGTGAATGTGCTGCTCATCATCAGTGCATTGACGGCATTTATGACGGGGCTGATGATATCGCACCTGCTGTTCAATCAGCTTATGGGTATCCGCTCTATATTTGCCAATATAATATTCATTCATGAACTGCATGTCTTTTCAGCCTATGTAATGCTGATATTGACCGGGCTGCATCTGGGGCTGCACTGGCAGGGCATCTGCCGGCGCATCGGCAGCATAGCGAAAATTCCTTCGAGTAGAGCACTGAGCATTATCGGCAGGATTGCTGCAGCATCATTAGTGATTGGCGGCATTTACTCTTCCTTCGTCTATCAGATAGGCTCGCGGCTGATAATGGAACACGTATTCGGCGGTTTTGGCTCAGAACCGGACTGGATTTCGTTTGTCATAGCTCATATTAGCATCATTTCCTGCTATGCAGCAGGAGCTTATTTTGTTCAGCAGATTTTATTAAAACCAAAGCATAAACTTGCAGCTAAAGAAGTAAAAAGTATGCCTTAAATTTATACTAATGTAT
>CATYZV010000209.1 GCA_958415865.1 uncultured Selenomonadaceae bacterium | reverse complement strand
TTGGACTGGAAGGTCAGGGCAAAGGCGAGGCTCTTCTTGCCTGCTTCTACCTGCTTGCCGGTGTAGACATCGAACAAGGTGATGTTTACGAGGTTCTGGCCGGCTGCCTTCGTCATTGCTTTTTCGATATCAGCGGCGTTGATGTCAATATCGACGGTCATAGCAAGGTCGCGGCTCGTAGCAGGGTATTTGGGCAGTGCTTTGTATTTGAAGTCTTTTGCCATGTACTTCATGACGGTCTTGGCATCGAGTTCAAAGATGTATACGGGCTTGGCAATGCCGTAAGCTGCCAGTACTGCCGGATGAACTTCGCCGACGGTAGCGATGGTGTCGCGGCCTTTTTTGAATACGGCGGTCTTGCCGGGGTGCATAGCGTAGTGCGTGCCTGCTTCTACGGTGTAGCGGCTGACGCGCAGGCGCTGCAGCAGTTCTTCGACAATGCCTTTGGCATCGTAGAAGTCTACGGTGTCATTGGGCTGGTTCCAAGCGTGGGCAAAGCGGCGGCCGGTGATGGCACCTGCTACTTTTAAGACTTCATCGGGCAGTTCAGTAACGGGCAGTGCCTTGGGGAAGAATACGGAGCCGACTTCAAAAAGGGAGAGGTCGTCATTCTTGCGGGCGAGATTGCGCGTGAGATTGTCAAATACACTGCTTAAAAGCGTAGTGCGCACGAGCGGATATTCATCGGACAGCGGATTCATGATTGGCACGGCACAGCGCAGCATATCGTCTTTCGGTACGTTGAGCTTGTCGAAAGCAGCTTCATTCGTCAGGGCAAAAGATACGGTTTCGTATAATCCCTGTGCGGACAGAGAGGCTCTTACGGCGTCGATGAAGTCCTGTTTTTCGGACTGAGTTCCCTGCATTGCTTCGCCGTAAGGCAGGCTGCTGTTGATCTTGTCAAAGCCGTAGAGGCGTGCCACTTCTTCGGAGATATCTGCCATGCGCGTTACGTCATTGCGCCAGGACGGAACGGATACGGTAACTTTGCCGTCTTCATCGGAGATGACGCTAAAGCCTACGCGGCCGATTATGTCGATCATCGTCTGCTTGTCGAGGTTCGTGCCGAGGCGTTTGTTGATCTGGTCAGCCGTGAAGCTTACCTGTACGGGCTGTTTCTTGTTGGGGTATACATCGACCACACCGTGGCAGACGGTGCAGGCACCCATATCTTCTAAGAGCTGAGCTGCGCGGTCGAGGGCGAGAATAGTCGTTTCGCTGTCGATGCCGCGTTCAAATCTGCCGGAGGCTTCGGAGGACAGGCCGCAGGCGCGGGCAGTGCGGCGGATGCACGGGCCGTAGAAATCAGCCGATTCGAGTACTACAGTGGTAGTGGTGTCGGTGATTTCCGTTTCCAGTCCGCCCATGATGCCGGCGAGGCCTGCTGCTTTTTCAGCGTCGGCGATCACTAGCATTTCGCCTTTGGCCTTGCGGGAGCTGTCATCGAGCGTGTGCAGTTCTTCGCCTTCAATGGCGCGGCGTGCCGTGAGTTTATGGCCTGCGATTTTGTCGTAGTCGTAAGCGTGCATCGGATGACCGAGTTCGATCATGACGAAGTTAGTTACATCGACTACATTATTTATGGAGCGGATGCCTGCACCTTCAAGACGCTGCTGCATCCATTCGGGTGAAGGTCCGATTTTTACGTTCTTGAGCATACGAGTGGAGAAGCGCGAGCAGAGATCCGGAGCGTCGATGCCGACGGAGAATACGTCGTTTATGTTTGTCGCATCGTTTTCTATTGCTTTTATTTCAGGGAAATGGGGTTTGTTGCCGGTGATGGCAGCGACTTCGCGCACGAGGCCGAATACGCTGAAGCAGTCAGCGCGGTTGGCGGTCAGTTCAAATTCCAATACGACATCATTGAGCCCGAGCACTTCTTTTGCCGGAATGCCGACAGGCGTATCGGCAGGCAGAATATAGATGCCGGTCTTCTGGCTTTCCGGCAGTTTTTCCAGGTCGAGCTTCAATTCCTGCGCGGAGCAGAGCATACCGTACGATACTACGCCGCGCAGCTTGCCTTTGGAGATTTTCATGCCGTTGGGCAGATGAGCACCGATCATAGCGACGGGCACTACCTGTCCTTCAGCAACATTCTGTGCACCGGTTACGATGATGATGTTCTCTTTGGCACCGACGTTCATCGTGCAGATCTGCAGATGATCGGAATTTTTGTGTGGTTCGAGTTTTTCGATGCGGCCGGTGATGACCTTGTCGAGACCTTCGCCGGGATCGACGACGTTTTCGACCGGGATGCCTGCCATAGTGAGCTTATCGGCGAGCTGTTCCGGTGTTTCCTTGAAATCTATATAATCTTTAAGCCATTTTATAGAAACCTGCATTACAGGGAATCCTCCTTAAATATTACTGTATTGTTGTACCGGGAAACGGCAGTACTAAATAAGCATAGCTAAACTCGCTTCGCTCAGACATACCTCTGCATATTTAGCATCGCCGTTCCCGATATTAATATTGCTATGTTGAGAACGAAAAGTGCTAAACCTATATAGTTAGAGTAGTTTTATCCAAGTATATTATTGCAAATTCAGTGCTGCCATTTTCCTTTTTGAATCATAATGATAATTTCTACTGAATAATATCAGAATTGACGCAGGAAGCGCACATCGTTGTCGTAGAACAGGCGCAGGTCGTCGATGCCGTAGGCGAGCATGGCGATGCGTTCCACGCCCATGCCGAAGGCGAAGCCGCTGACTTTTTCAGGGTCGTAGCCGCTCATTTCGAGCACGTGCGGATGAACCATGCCTGCGCCGAGGATTTCCAGCCAGCCGGTGCCTTTGCAGACGCGGCAGCCTTTGCCCTTGCACATCACGCAGGAAATGTCGACTTCGGCACTCGGTTCCGTGAACGGGAAGAAGCTGGGACGGAAGCGGACTTTTACGTCCTTGCCGAACATCTGCTGCAAGAAGGTGATCAAGGTGCCTTTAAGGTCGGCAAAGCTGATGTTTTTGTCGATGCAGAGGCCTTCTACCTGGGTGAACATCGGTGAGTGGGTAGCGTCGTAATCATCGCGGCGGTAAACGTGGCCGGGAGCGATGATGCGGATAGGGCTGTTGGGTTCGTGCGCTTCCATAGTGCGCGCTTGTACCGGGGAGGTCTGGCTGCGCAGCAGAATGTCTTCGGTGATGTAGAAGGAGTCCTGCATATCGCGTGCTGGATGGTCTTTCGGCAGGTTGAGGGCTTCAAAGTTATAGTAGTCCGATTCGATCTGCGGGCCTTCGGCGATGGAATAGCCCATGCTGGTGAAGATATTCTTCATTTTTTCGAGCGTAACGGTCAGCGGATGGAGATGACCGAGGCTGCATCTGCGGCCCGGCAGGGTTACGTCGATTTTTTCTGTAGCGAGGCGGTTGGCAAGCTCTGCCTGCTTGAGTTCATCCTGTTTATTCGAAATAGCTGCTTCCAGCTCTTTGCGCGCTGCGTTCACGAGCTGGCCCACAACGGGGCGTTCTTCGGGGCTGAGTTTGCCCATGCCGCGCAGTATGCTGGTCAGCGAGCCTTTTTTGCCGAGATATTTTACACGCACGTCATTGAGTGCATTGAGGTCTGAAGAGGCTGCGATTTCCTTGAGTGCTTCAGCCTGCAGACTTTTGAGTTCCTGTTCCAAAATTTTCACTCCTAAATTAGATAAAAATAAAAGCCTCCGCCCCGGCAAAGGGGCGAAAGCTGATTTCGCGGTACCACCCTAATTGATACTCTGATGCGTTAACGCCGCCGACGCTGCTGCTACTGATGCTCGACGGGCATTTCACAGCAGAAGCTCCAAAGTGAACTTCGATCATATTTCACGATGCCGCTCTCAGCCATGGCGGCATTTTCTGTACAGAAAGGGATGATCTACTCTCTTCTTCATCGCTTGAAATAAATGTATACAATTATAC
>CATYZV010000208.1 GCA_958415865.1 uncultured Selenomonadaceae bacterium | reverse complement strand
ATCTATAATATAAGACACCTGAGGGTGTCTTAATTTTTATCTCGGGAGACTATATAGTGAAATTTTTTGACAAACGCTTAAAAGTGCTGGGAGTGGTCGTTACCTTGATCGTGTCGGCACTTATAATAAGGCTGGTTTATTTGCAGATATATCAGGGAGCTTACTTTTCGCAGCTGGCTGACGGCAACCGCATCCGCATAGTAGCCACGCCTGCGCCGCGCGGCATCATATACGACCGCAACGGCGTGCCGCTCGTCAACAACCGCCCTGCCTTTACGGTGGAGCTATTGCCCTCGCTGGAGCCGGTGTCGCCGGAGGTAATCGACCGCTTGTCCAAGCTGCTCGGCATCAGCACCGACTACATCAATCAGAAGATAGCGGCTCACTCCGGCTTTGACCCTGTAACGCTGAAAGTGGACGTAACACCGGAGATAATCTCCATAATCGAGGAACAGAAAGACCTCTATCCCGGTGTGTTCATCGACACGAAGCCCATCCGCAATTACATCTACAAGAGCGAAGGTGCTCATGCACTGGGCTACGTCAGCGAAATCAGCGATTCTGAATTAGAAGACCGCAAGAAAGACGGCGACAATTCGTACAAGTCGGGCGATATCATCGGCAAATTCGGCTTGGAACGCTACTACGATCAGTATCTGCGCGGAACTCCGGGCGGTGAACAGGTCGAAGTGGATGTTACGGGCAGGCCGGTGCAGCGTCTGGGCATGAAAGAGCCGATCGGCGGTGCCAGCATGACCTTGACGATCGATCACCATCTTCAGGAAGCGACTGAACGCGCGATGGATGAAGTCATGGGCAGCATCGGTGCGCAGGCAGCAGCAGCCGTCGTCTTGAATCCGCAGACGGGCGAAGTGCTCGCCATGGTCAGCCGCCCTACTTACGACCCCAACTTATTCGCGCTGGGCATTTCGACAAAGGACTGGAATGCCATCAACAGCAATCCTCATTATCCGCTCGACAACAAGGTCGTTACGGGTGAATATCCGCCTGGCTCTACCTTCAAGATCATCACGGGCACGGCGGCACTGATGGAAAAGGTCGTAACGCCGGATGAATTGATCTTCGACTCCGGCCAGCACTGGATAATCCCCAAGACGAACGCCGATGGCGAAGCACTCGGCAATATCAACTTTGAACAGGCACTGGCTCATTCCGACAACGTTTATTTCTATGAAATGGGCAACCGCCTCGGCATTGAAAGGCTTGCTAAATGGGCGCGCGCGTTCGGCATAGGCGAAAAGACGGGCATAGACCTGCCGTACGAAGCCAGCGGCAATGTGGCAAGCCCTGAGTACAAGCGCAAGGTATTCGATGAAGACTGGTATCTGGCGGAAACGTTCGATGCCGCTATCGGCCAGGGCTTTACGCTCGCTACGCCTCTTCAGATGGCACTCGTCATGAGCGAGGCGGCAAACGGCGGCAAGAAGTACAAGCCGTATCTCGTGCGCGACATCACCGCGCCGGACGGCACTGTATTGAAGCATTTCGATCCGGTGCTCGTCCGCGACCTCAATGTAGATCCCGATGTAGTTAAAGTCGTCCAGGAAGGCTTGCGCGAAGTAAGCACGATCGGTACGGCAGCAGCGATGTTCCACGATTTCCCCGTGCCCATTGCTGGCAAGACCGGTACTGCTGAAAACTCGCACGGCAGGGAACACGGCTGGTTCGTAGCGTACGGTCCGTTTGACAACCCCAATATCGCTGTGGCTGTCATCGTGGAAAATGCCGGCTACGGTTCGACCTCGGCTGTGCCTATCGGCTACAAGATACTCAGTGCCGCTTTCGGACTGGATCAGCCGCAGCAGCAGGATGCCAATGCTCAGCAGGCTAAGCCGCAAACCTAAAATACAGGATTTGAAGTGATTACCATGAATGAATTGATAACGATAAAAGGAAGCAGCAGCGGGCTGCAGCTAGTGATCGACAATCAGGCGGATTTCACGCAGGTCAAGCAGGCTCTGGCCACAAAATTGGCAGCTTCGACGCGCTTTTTTGTCCACAATACGGAAATCGTGCTGAAGAATTCATCTTTTTCTTCGCAGGAGCATATAATATTGAGAGAGCTATTGCAAAAATACCATTTGACGCTCAAGCTCTCTTCCTCCGATGACGGCAATTCGCCCGATGCGGGCGGTGCAGGTGCAGAAAAGGCAAAGCCGCAGACGGCGCAGCAGCTGCCTGACAAGATAATAAAGCGCACGATTCGCGGCGGCGAGGAAATCATCTACAAAGGCTCCATCGTAATTTACGGCAATGTAAATCCCGGTGCAACGGTCGTTGCAGGAGGTAATATCAACGTCCACGGGCGGTGCCGTGGCATCGTCCATGCCGGTGCATTCGGCAATCACGATGCTTTCGTCGTGGCGGACAAGATGATGCCGCTTCAGATACGCATTGCGGATTTCATAGCCCGTTCGCCGGACAATGCCGCCGATGCCGGCTCAGCTTCGTTCACGGAGATGGCGTGCATCAAAGACGGCAATATCGTGCTGGAACCGTTTGAGCGTTAGGCACGGCAGGTTAAAAATAAGCAACAGCAGGAAAGAGAGGTCAGTGCTGTTATGTTCGTAAAATAGAGCATTGCAGCAGCCAACACAAATGAGTGAAGATAATACAAACAACAACTGCAAAGTCATCGTAGTAACGTCCGGCAAGGGCGGTGTAGGCAAGACGACGACGACGGCAAACGTGGGAGCGGGCTTGGCGGAAAGAGGCTGCCGCGTTGTCCTGATCGACGCAGATACAGGCCTGCGCAATCTCGATTTGGTGCTGGGCCTGGAAAATCGCATAATGTACGATTTAATAGATGTAACGTCCGGCAGAGTGCCGTACAAAAAAGCCTTGGTGCGCCATAAGAAACATGAAACACTGTTTTTGCTGCCGACCTCGCAGACGAAGGACAAGATGGCTGTTACTCCGGACGACCTCGTAAAGCTCTGCAATGAAATGCGCAGCGATTTCGATTACATCATCATCGACTGCCCGGCAGGCATAGAACAGGGCTTCAAAACGGCGGTGGCTGCTGCTGATCTGGCCTTGATCGTTACGATACCGGAAGTATCGGCTGTGCGCGATGCCGACAAGATCATCGGCGAACTAAACCGCGCAGGCAAAGAGGACATCCGTCTGATAGTAAACCGCATCCGCCCGCATATGGTGGAAAAAGGCGAAATGCTGGACCTTGACGATATCAATGATATCCTCGCCATCGACTGCATAGGACAGATACCGGATGACGAAGCTGTCGTAATCTCCACCAACCGCGGCGAACCGGTCATCGACAACAATTCCTCGCTGGCGGGCAAGGCGTATAAAAACATAACGGGCAGGCTCTGCGGCGAAAAAATTCCGTTCTTGTCGTTCGACACGGACAAATCATTTTTGAGCAAATTAAAAGGACTGTTTAGCTAAAGGGGATGAACTGCCATGTTTGAAGCAATACTAAAATTACTCAACAAAGACAACCGCAGCTCCAGCCAAATCGCTAGGGACAGGCTCAAGATCGTATTGATTCACGATCGCGCCAACATCACCCCGGAAATGATGCAGTGCATAAAGAACGATATCATCGAAGTGCTTTCCCGCTACATGGAGATCAACCGCAATGGGGCAGAAGTCTGCCTGGAAAACGATGCTGACTCCGTGGCACTGCTGGCAAGCGTGCCGATAAGCCGCGTCAAATCCTTCCGCAAGGCAAAGCAGGGGATAAATCAATAATATAAGCTGACAATGCCATCTGTTGTTAAGGTGAAGAGCTTAATGATAGATGGCATTTTTGTGCAGACTATTTTTTCTGATATTTTACACTTTAGGACTAAAAAATGGTACAATATAAACAATGTATAAAAATAATTGAGGTTTATATTAATGAGTAAATTTCATAAAAGA
>CATYZV010000207.1 GCA_958415865.1 uncultured Selenomonadaceae bacterium | reverse complement strand
AGCCCTTTGAGAATAAAAGTCAGCTGATAAATTTGGCTGAGCTTCTCAAGAATCCTCTGCCTTTAGGCATGGGGAGTGTCAACGCTGTGAACAATTCAAAATAAATGTCCATAAGTATCACCTCCAATCGCTAGAAAATAAAGCGAAAGGAAAGGCCGATCATCTGGGTTTCACTCCCTTAGAGATGATTATAACACAAAAGTTAATCATTGTTCAAACTGTTTAGTTTACAAGTATGAGCCGTCATTGTAAAATAAAATGACGGCTTTTTGCTTGCCTAAAAACATATCAATATACAAAAGTAAGGTGAAAATTGACGATGTATTACGATACACTAAATTCAGAAGAACAGATATCCTATCTCATAAAACCGATTATCAAGGTACTTCAAGAAGCAGGCGGGCAACTGGAACGTTCTAAAATACGAGATAGAATTAGCGAGATAGATGAACATATTGCTGAGTTTGAGCAAAAGCTCTATACGTCTAGCAAAACAGGAAAACAATACAAAAAATTTGATTTTAAATTCAGTTTTGCACTCAAAGAGCTAGGATTCGTCGGTATTATCTCTTATGTGAAATACAATCCGCAAATTACACTTACACAAAAAGGCAGCAACATTAACCTTTCAAGTTTTAATGTAAAAACTGAGGTTAGAGATAAAGCGCGAATATATTGGGATGAGCACTCTGCTAAAAATAAATCTAAGAATAAATCTGCCAAAAGCTCAGACATAGAATATGCTGATAATGAATCTGCGGAAAATAAGTTGCTGGATGACTTTAAAGTAAAACTACAGAGTGCGATTGCAAATATGTCTCCGTCTAAATTTGAACAGTTTTCAAGAGCTTTATTTACAAAAATGGGTGTTCAATTTACAAATAAAGGTGTTCAGATTTCCAACGATGGAGGTATTGACGGATACGGATACCATATAGATGATGATTTCAAAACAACTAGAGTGGTCATCCAATGTAAAAGATTCAATGCAAATTCTGTAAGCGAACCAGACATTAACCAATTTCTCGGAGCAATGAATAAGTTTCAAGCTGACTATGGTGTCTTTATCACAAATAGTAGATTTACAAATAAAGCACGTGAAGCAGCTAGAGAAGGTACTCCTATTACACTCATAGACGGAAATGACTTAATCAGGCTAGTTATTAAATATGAACTATTTATTACACCGATTACAACATATGTACTAGATGATTTTTACTTAGAAAGTTAAATCTTTACGATATCTTTCAGAAGATTTTTTGTATGGTATAATGAAATGAACATATTAAATGAAGGAAGTGTATAAATGAGACTGACATCAAGATTTGAAGCGGTAAAAACTCCCAGTTATGTGATCAGTGAGAAAAAACTGCGCGATAATTTGGAGATCCTAAAACACGTGATGGATGAAACGGGCTGTCATATTCTATTGGCACAGAAGGCGTTTTCGATGTTCTCGGTTTATCCGCTGATAGGTGAATATCTGTCGGGCGCGACGGCAAGCGGTATTTATGAGGCGAAGCTGGCGCATGAGTATATGCCTGAAAAGCAGAATCATATTTTTTCGCCTGCGTATAAGGAAGCGGATTTTGATGAAATACTGGAGATATGCGACCATATAGTGTTCAATTCTTTTGCTCAGTGGGAGAAGTTCGGCAGGCGTGCTATTGCTGCGGGCAAGGAGTGCGGCCTCCGCATCAATCCTGAGTGTTCTACGCAGGAAGGGCACGCTATTTACGATCCGTGTGCTCCGGGTTCGCGTCTCGGTGTTACGCTGAAGAATTTTCAGCCGGATAAGTTAAAAGGGCTTTCAGGGCTGCATTTTCATACGCTCTGCGAGCAGAATGCCGATGATTTAAAAACGACGCTCGACGCTGTAGAAGAAAAATTCGGCAAGTATCTCTATGACTTGAAGTGGCTGAACTTCGGCGGCGGCCATCACATCACGCGCGAGGATTACGATGTTGAGCTATTGATCGATTGCATTAAGCATATGCGCGATAAGTACGGTCTGGAAATCTATCTGGAACCGGGCGAGGCTGTGGCATTAAATGCCGGCTGGCTCGTCAGCGAAGTGCTAGAGCTGATCGACAACGATATGCAGATCGCTATTCTCGACACCTCGGCGGCGTGCCATATGCCCGATGTGCTGGAAATGCCTTACCGTCCCAACGTGATAAACTCCGGCAAGCCCGGCGAGAAAAAATACACTTACCGCTTCGGCGGCCCGACCTGCCTTGCAGGCGACATCATCGGTGATTACTCCTTTGACGAGCCCCTCAAGATAGGCGATAAAGTCATTTTCTGCGATATGGCTATTTATTCCATGGTCAAGAACAACACCTTCAACGGAATGCCATTGCCTGATATCGTGCTGCTGCATGAGGACGACCGCTTGGAAACTATCAAGTCATTCGGCTATGAAGATTTTAAAATGAGGCTTAGCTAAGTATTTTCTACGCAAAAAAGAGCCAAGGTCATGAAACCTTGACTCTCTTTTTTATTTCAAAGTGCGATTATTATTTGTTGTGCGGAACCATATCTTCTACTTTGAGTTCGCCTTCTTTAGCGCGGGCGGAGAATTCAGCTGTAGCGGTGAAGAGTACGTCGCTGGAGCTGTTGAGTGCGGTTTCGCAGGAGTCCTGCAATACGCCGATGATGAAGCCAACGCCTACTACCTGCATAGCGATATCATTGCCGATGCCGAACGATGCGCAGGCAACGGGGATCAGGAGCAGGGAGCCGCCGGCAACGCCGGATGCGCCGCATGCGCCGACCGTAGCGATGATGGACAGGAGCAGTGCTGTCGGGATGTCAACATAGATGCCGAGCGTATGAGCTGCTGCCAAGGACAGTACAGCGATGGTGATAGCTGCGCCGGACATGTTGATGGTTGCGCCGAGCGGAATGGATACGGAGTAAATATCGGGATTTAAGCCCAGGCGTTTGCAAAGGCTCATATTTACAGGGATGTTTGCAGCGGAGCTGCGGGTGAAGAATGCGTAGATGCCGCTTTCACGCAGGGTAGTGAGCACGAGCGGATAAGGATTGCGGCGGGTGTGCAGAAATACGATGAGCGGATTCATTACGAGAGCTACGAGGAAGAAGGAGCCGAGCAGTACGCAGAGCAGCTGGAAGTAGCCGAGCAGTGCGCCGAGGCCGCTGGTGCCTACGGAGTTTGCAACGAGGCCCATGATGCCGAAAGGTGCGAAGCGAATTACCCACTGTACGATTTTCGTAACGGCAGCGGCAAGGTCAGCGACAGCTTTTTTCGTGCTGTCAGAGGAATGATGGAGCGCGATGCCGATGAGGATTGCCCAAGCGAGGATGCCTATGTAATTGGCGTTCACGAGTGCATTGACGGGATTATCCACGATGCTGATGAGCAGGTTGTGGAATACTTCAACGATGCCGCTGGGCGGTGCGAGTTTTGCATCAGCAGCTACCTGCAGCTGAAGTACGGTCGGGAAGAGGAAGGACATTACAACGCCGACGAGCGAAGCGAAGAAGGTGCCGAATACGTACAGGCGTACGATCGGTTTCATCGAAGCGTTGCCGTCATCTTTCTTCTGTGCCATAGCGTTGATTACGAGCACGAATACGAGAATAGGCGCGATGCCTTTTAATGCTTTGACGAACAGTTCACCGAAGATGGATACAGCCGGTACGGATGCCGGTGCAGCCAAGGCAATGGCGATGCCGACGATCAAGCCGACGACAATCAGTTTGATCAAAGCCATTTCTTGATATTTGTTCCAAATACGACTAATCAATATGATAACCTCCATAGAAAAAATTGATACAGTAAAAAAATGTTGTATAATGCAGTACAAATGTACTTAGATAGTATATATCAACTTTGTAACATTGACAAGTAGTAAATATAAATATTTCTTCATGAAGCACAATATTGT
>CATYZV010000206.1 GCA_958415865.1 uncultured Selenomonadaceae bacterium | reverse complement strand
TCTATATACCCATCTTTAACAGATTTAGCACTTAATGTCATAATACCATGCGGTGATTTGTGTGGTGTTTTACCACGATAATCAATAATAGATAAAACATCTTCCATGATGTAATGATTAAATTTCATATCCAATAGCCTTCAACTTTCTACGAATCTCATCTTCCAGCTTATGCGACTCAGCAAACATCTGAGACAGTTCACCTGTCAATCTCTTCATTTTATCGTCAAACGGTTCGTCGTCTTCTTCTTGTTCTTCTATGCCGACGTATCTGCCGGGAGTGAGTATATAATCCTGTTTGGCAATGTCTTCAATGGTGGCGATGGCACTGTAGCCTTTGACTTCTTCTAGTGTTCCGTTCTGGAATGCGGTGAAGGTGTCGGCTAGTTTTTGGATGTCTTCATCGGAGAAGTCGCGGTGTTTTCTGTCTACCATATGACCCATTTTGCGTGCGTCGATGAATAGTGTCTTGCCTTTTTGCTGTTTGTTTTTAGTGATAAACCAGAGTGTAACGGGAATGGTTACGCTGTAGAAGAGCTGTGTGGGCAGGGCGACAATGCCTTCGATCAGGTCGTCTTCGATAATGTTTTTGCGGATGGTGCCTTCGCCGCCGGTCTGGCTGGATAGTGCGCCGTTGGCTAGGACTAGGCCGATTTTGCCGTTCGGGGCGAGGTGGTGTATCATGTGCTGAATCCACGCGAAGTTGGCATTGCCTGCGGGCGGTGTGCCGTATTTCCAGCGGATGTCGTCTTTGAGTTTGTCTTGTCCCCAGTTGGAGAGGTTGAAGGGAGGGTTTGCCATGATGAAGTCGGCTTTTAGGCGCGGGTGCAGGTCGTTGAAGAATGTATCTGCCTGATACGGTCCGAAGTCTGCATCTATGCCGCGTATTGCCATGTTCATCTTTGCCATTTTCCATGTGTCGGCGTTGGATTCCTGTCCGTAGACGGAGAGGGTGCCGCGCTTGCCGCTGTGTGCCTGTACGAATTTGGCACTTTGTACGAACATACCGCCGGAGCCGCAGCAGGGGTCGTAGACGCGGCAGTTGGAGAAGGGCTTCAAGATGGCGACGATGGTCTTTACTATGCTGGACGGTGTATAAAATTCACCGCCTTTTACGCCTTCATAGGCTGCAAATTGAGCGATGCAGTATTCATACGTTCTGCCTAGCAGGTCTTTGTTTTCGTCGGCGACGTTCATGTCCATGTTGGTGAATAAATCCACGACATCTCCGAGCACTCGCTTGTCTAAATCGGGGCTGGCGTAGTTTTTGGGCAGCACGTTTTTAAGGCTCTTGTTTTCTGTCTCGATTTCCTTCATGGCGTTGTCGATGATGCTGCCTATCTCCGGTGTGTGTGCCGCGGCTGCTATGGTGCTCCAGCGTGCTTCTTTTGGCACAAAGAATATATTTTCCATGGTATAGGCATCGCGGTCGTCTTCAAAGCCGTCGCCTTCTTCTATCAGCTGCTGATAGCGTCTTTCAAACGCGCTTGATATATAGCGCAAAAATATCAGCCCTACTATGACCTTGCGGTATTCAGCGGCGGGAATATGACCCCAGAGCACGCAGGCAGCATCCCAAATCTGTTTTTCAAATCCGATTACAGCATTGTTTTTCTTTTCCATAAATATTATCCTTCCTCAATAGCTATAGTTATATTTTAATATTTCACTTGACAAAATATCAAGCAAAAATTAAGCTACAAATTAGCCCGTAAAATCCATGGGCGGTTTTCATTGCTCTGAATAGAAATGAGAGGTATTTTATGGAAGATATAAAACAGCAGATAAAGCAGCTCCGCGCCACCATACACCATCACAATGAGCTGTATTACGATCAGGACAATCCTGAAATCTCCGATTACGAGTACGACCAGTTAATGATCAGGCTCAAGCACATGGAGGCTGAACATCCTGAGCTTATAACGAAGGATTCTCCGACGCAGAAGGTCGGCGGCACGGCGAAGCGCAAGGCGGGTGTGCTGGTGAAGCACGATGTGCCGATGCTCAGTTTGCAGGATGTGTTTTCTAAGTCGGAAATAGATAATTTTGTCGACAATATGACCAGTGAACTCGATTCTCCGGTGTTCGTCGTGGAGGAAAAGATAGACGGGCTGTCGCTGGCTCTGCGCTATGTGGACGGCAGGCTGGCGATGGCTGTTACGCGCGGGGACGGCATCGTGCAGGGTGAGGATGTTACGGCTAATGCTATGCAGATAAAGGATGTAAAGCGCAGGTTAAAAGCGCAGCTGCCTTATCTGGAGGTGCGCGGCGAGGTCTACATGACGCGCGAGGCTTTTGCCAAGGTCAATGAGCAGCAGGAATTGACGGGCAAGCGGCTTTTTGCCAATCCGCGCAACTGTGCTGCCGGCACACTGCGCCAGCTAGACAGCAAGATCACGAAAGAGAGAGATCTTTCGATGTTCGTTTTCAATCTGCAAAAGGCGGAGGGCATAGAATTGACTTCGCATATTGAGGCGTACGATTTCATGAAAAAGCAGGGGATTAAGATAATCCATGCTTATGCTGTCTGCAAGGACAAGCAGGAGGTATGGCAGGCTATTCAGGATATCGGCGCGCGCCGCGGCAGCCTTCCCTACGATATCGACGGGGCAGTCGTCAAGGTAAATGATTTTGCGCAGCGGCAAAAGCTCGGTGCCACGGCTAAAGTGCCGCGCTGGGCAGTCGCTTACAAATTCCCGCCGGAAGAAAAGGAAACGCAGGTGCTCAATATCGAGCTTTCTGTCGGCAGGACAGGCAGGATAACGCCCACGGCAGTCTTCAAGCCCGTGCAGCTCTGCGGCACTAAGGTCGAACGTGCCACGCTCCACAATCAGGATTTCATCGACAATCTCGATATACGCATCGGCGACACGATAAAAGTCTATAAATCGGGCGAAATCATTCCCAAGGTGCGCTGTGTGGTAAAGGACAAGCGGCCCGACGGCACTGAGCCTTTCAAAATAGGCGACCGCTGTCCTGTCTGCGGCAGTGAGCTATTGCGCGATGATAAGGCAGATGTCCGCTGTGCCAATCCGCACTGCCCGGCGCAGATAGAACGCTGGATAATAAATTTCGTGAGCCGCGATGCTATGGACATCAAAGGCTTCGGCATGATGTACATCAAAAACTTAATCGCCCGCGGTTATCTGAAGGACCCGTCCGATATATACAAGCTGCACGAACACCGCGATGAGCTGATAGAACAGGGCATAATCGGCAAGGAGAAAAACACCGACAAACTGCTCGCCGCCATCGAAAAAAGCAAAGCAAATGCACCGTGGCGATTGCTTGCCGGCTTGGGCATTTTGAACATAGGCAAGGCAGCGGCACGCTCGCTTATGAATCACTTCCATTCCTTTGAAGCACTGGCAGCTGCCGATGAAACAGCCATTCAGGAAGTGCCGGATATAGGCAGCATCAGTGCCAAGCTCGTATATGAATTTTTCCACACCGAAGAAAATAAAAAGATGATGCAGTCCTTTTCCGATGCCGGCATAAATATGCGCGAAGAGATAAATGAATCAGCCGCTCCCGGCAAATTTGACGGCATGACCTTCGTGCTGACCGGCACACTTACCACCATGAAGCGCAGTGAGGCGGCAGAATTGATACAGTCGCTAGGCGGCAAAGCCTCCGGCTCCGTTTCCAAGAAAACGACTTACGTCGTAGCAGGGGAAAACGCCGGCAGCAAACTGGCAAAAGCGCAGGAATTGGGCGTAAAAATTCTAAGTGAAGATGAATTTAAAGCCATGCTGAAATGACGCTCTCCATGCCTAGAGGCTTAACTTTATCCATAACTTAGTTCTTATTGTTTGTGCTAGTTAAATAATGTGATGCCGGCTTTATAAAAATTTTACATTAAAATGTCAAAAAATTTGACTAAAAGACTTGATTTTTTCTCTAGGATTTTGTATTATATGAATTGTAAGTTAGCACTCAGTTAATGAG
>CATYZV010000205.1 GCA_958415865.1 uncultured Selenomonadaceae bacterium | reverse complement strand
GTCTTATATTATTGATATA
This sequence comes from uncultured Selenomonadaceae bacterium, assembly GCA_958415865.1. GTDB lineage: Bacteria > Bacillota > Negativicutes > Selenomonadales > Selenomonadaceae > Megamonas. Next base: position 3,974 of record CATYZV010000205.1, on the reverse strand, counting down.
AAAATATGTCCACCTAAAGGTCAATATCAGTATATCATATTTATTATGATTTGCTTATATCTTTTTATGAAATACTGTATCTGCTTGTCTATTTTTACGATAGTGAAGTAGACAGGGTAAGCAAATACCAGATTGTAGATAAGCGCCGTCAAGGTGTTGTTGATGACCAGCCAGATGTTGAGCTCATAGCCCAGCAGCCAGATCATCAGCGTGGTGGCGGCGTAATCTGCTGCGGTCGCCAGCACTGCCGCCACGAGCGGCAGGAATATATTTTCCTTGTAGACGCGCTGAGACAGTATGCTCAGCAGCAGGCATACGCACATCATGATCAGCGCGTTCATGCCTAGGAAAGTGCCTGAGGCAAGATCTTCAAACAGCCCTGCGCCAAAACCGTACAGTATAGCGTATTTGTCGTAGATGATGCTCAAAAATGCCGCTGTCAGGACGACTAGGTCGACGCTGATGCCGTTGTAGGCAAATGCCGTGAACAGAGACGACTGCAATACATAAGCAAAGAATATCACTACGAACCAGACTGCTGCAATTATCATTTCAGCTCACCCGCCTGTGCCTGCTGTGCAGGTGCCGCCGGAACTGCCGGGACAGGATCTGTGTAGTTGGTGATCACTGCTACGGTTTCCAGCTTCTGGAAATCTACATTAGGATAAAGCACAGCGTACTGCAATAAACCTCCCGTATCGTTCTTGAGCGCGTAGACGGAGCCGATCGGGATGCCTTTAGGATAAACGCCGCCAAAACCCGATGTTACGATCGTATCGCCTTCTACGATGTTAGCGTTCTGCGGAATGTTGTTCATCGTTATGCTGGCACTGGAATCCGGTGCACCCTTGACTACGCCGGGCACGCGCGAATCAGCACGCTGCACTATCGCGCTGACAGCTGAGCGCGGGTCAGTGATAAGCTCTACATCCGAGTAAGAACCGTACGCTTCATAGATGCTGCCGACAAGCCCGTCAGGCGTAACGACCGTCATGTTTTTCTGCACGCCGTCAGAGGTGCCGCGGTCGATTATGATATGGCTGGTCCATGCCGAGCTGCTGCGGCTGACTACGCGCGCAGGCAGCAAAGTGAAGTCCGTGCGGCTGCTCTTGTAATTGAGCAGGGCGCGGAGCTGAGCATTTTCCGCTTCCAGTTCCGGTGCTTTAGCAGCCTTTTCCTTCAAATCATCGTTTTCAGCCTGAAGGCGGCGGTTTTCGTCATAGACGTAAAACACATCGCCCACGTACGTCGTAAAATCGCTGTACTTGCTGCCCACCCAGCTGCCGACCGACTGAAACGGTGCCAGCATGGTAACGGTAACCGCCTTGAACAGCGGCGCATTAAAGCGGGCGATCGCACCGAAGAAGATGACGATCAGCAGGCTTGCCGCCACAAAGATTATCGCGATAAAACGCTTGGAAAAAATATTATTGTTATTGGTTTTTTGATTCATTTAGCCGTTCAACTTCTTATCATTTATGACGACATTGTTTAAGAGGCTGATGCTTTCGAGTGCCTTGCCGGTGCCTTCGCCGACGCAGGACAGAGGATCATCTGCGATGATGACGGGCATTCCCGTTTCTTTCGACAGCACTTTGTCGAGGTTGTGCAATAGTGCGCCGCCACCGGTCAGCATTATGCCGCGGTCGAGCACGTCAGCAGCCAGTTCAGGCGGTGTGCGTTCAAGCGTTACTTTTACAACGTCGATGATCTTGCGAACCGGGTCATGCAGAGCTTCCGTCATTTCATCGGCGTGAATCGTCAGCGTCTTGGGCAGGCCGCTTATGAGGTCGCGTCCTCTGATTTCAAAATCCTGTTCCATATCGTCAGATACGGCTGCATTGCCGATAGTGATCTTGATTTCTTCCGCCGTGCGTTCGCCGATCATAAGATTGTACTTGCGCTTGATGTACTGGATGATAGCATTGTCGAGTGCATCGCCCGCCACGCGGATGGAACAGCTCGTAACGATGCCGCCGAGGGAAATGACTGCGATTTCCGTCGTGCCGCCGCCGATGTCAACGACCATATTGCCGGTCGCTTCTTCAATCGGCATACCTGCGCCGATAGCCGCTGCCATCGGTTCTTCTATAAGGAAAGCTTCTCTCGCGCCTGCCTGCATAGCGGCTTCTATTACAGCGCGCTTTTCCACTTCCGTAACGCCGGAAGGAACGCCGACGACAACGCGCGGCTTGCTCAAGGACGAACCGCTTCTAGCCTTGTTTATGAAGTACTTTAGCATGGACTGCGTAACTTCAAAATCGGCGATTACGCCGTCTTTCATCGGGCGGATAGCGACGATGTTGCCGGGAGTACGGCCGATCATGCTCTTGGCATCAGAGCCGACGGCGAGCACTTCGCCGGTGCCTTTTCTGATGGCTACAACAGACGGCTCTCTGAGCACAATGCCTTTGCCTTTCAAATGAACCAGGGTATTCGCTGTACCTAAGTCAATGCCGATATCCTGAGAAAATCCACCAAATAATTTCCACTTCATGTGATAAAATAACTCCCTTCATTACTTCCCTGACCAGCTGCTGCTTTTAATTATTATTCACCGGCCGCCAAAGCAGCCGGCGCAGTTCTAGTTTTAATTTTAAATCAATCTGAATACTTATTTTAGCATACCTTGTTCTTTTAGGCTAGTATATTTATTGTCTCCGATGATTATATGATCCAAAACCTCGATATCCAGTATCTGCCCTGCTTTTACCAGGCGGCTCGTTACCTGAAGGTCCTCTCTGCTGGGCGTGGGGTCGCCGCTGGGATGATTGTGTACCAGCACTATGCTGGAAGCACAGTTGGAGATAGCACAGCGAAACACCTCGCGCGGGTGGACGATGGACGCATTAAGACTGCCGATGGAGATGTCGGGAAACGACAGCACATGGTTCTTCGTATCGAGCAGCATTATCGCAAAATGCTCCTTCTGTTCGTAGCGCAGGCGCGGCATGGCGTATTCCGCCACATCTTCAGGCGTTCTTATTATGAATCTGTCGGATGACGGCTTTTGCGCCAAGCGCAGCCCCAGTTCGACGGCAGCCATGATAGTCGCTGTCTTTGCCGGGCCTATGCCGTCGACATCCGCCAATTCGCCCGGCGAACAATTCACGATAGAAGCAAGCCCGTTATCGCGGTAAGCGGCGAGCAGCTCCTGCGCTACCTGTATCACCGACTTGCTGCGCGTGCCCGAGTGCAGCAGAATGGCCAAAAGCTCCGTATTGCTGAGCGAGCGCGCACCACAGCTCAAGAGCTTTTCACGCGGACGCTCCTCCATGGGCAGGTCCCTCACCATCGCGCTCATAACGGCACGCCGGCTTTCTGCATCAGATTGTAGAGGCAGTTTAAAGGCAGCCCCACTACATTGGAGTACGAACCGTCTATCTTTTCGATGAACACCGCAGCCAAGCCCTGAATGGCATATGCACCTGCCTTATCGCGCGGCTCGCCGCTCTTTATATAGGAAGATATCTCCTCATCGCTAAGCTCTTTCATATGCACATCCGTTACGGCTGCATCGTGCCACACCTCACCGCCCTTCACGAGAGCTATGCCGGTGCAGACCTGATGCGTGCGCCCGGACAAAGCCCTGAGCATCTGCGCTGCCTCATCATCATCATGCGGCTTGCCGAATATCCTGCCGCCGCACGCTACGACCGTATCGGCTCCCAGCACGATATCCTCCGAGGCTCTCGCCGGGTCAAAAGCAGCTTGAGCTTTTAAAACGGCATTCTTCGTTACAAGCTCCACAGGGTCCGGCTCATCTGCTGCCGTCATCTCCGGGCACGAAGCAGGGCGGCAGATGAAATCACAATTTATTTGTCGTAGCAGCTCGCTGCGGCGCGGCGAAGCTGAAGCTAAAATCAGCATAGAGCAGACATTCCTTTCTTTGATATACTCCCGGATTATTTCATTTTTATGAAATAATTAACCGAAAATGAAATTCGACAACCATAGCGTTATAGACTTATTAT
>CATYZV010000204.1 GCA_958415865.1 uncultured Selenomonadaceae bacterium | reverse complement strand
ATAAAACAGACATTAGGAGGATTTTATTATGGGATTGTTTTCAAAATTGTTCAACGGCAATGCGCCGAAAAATTTCGTTTCACCGATGACGGGAAAGGTAGTGCGCATGGAGGATATACCCGACCCTGTATTTTCGCAAAAGATGATGGGAGGCGGCTGCGGCATCGAGCTGACCGACGGCACAGTGGTAGCACCGTTTGACGGCGAAGTGTCCGCCTCTTACCCGACGGGCCATGCTTTCGTGCTAAAGGCGGATGAAGACGGCACGGAAGTGCTGCTGCACATCGGCATCGACACGGTAGAGCTGGAAGGCGACGGCTTTGCCACGGCAGTTGAAACGGGCGACCATGTAAAGCAGGGCGATGTGCTCGTCGTGGTCGATCTGGAAAAAGTGCGCCGTGCGCATAAATCACTCATCTCGCCCATCGCTTTTGCCGGCAAAGAAGAAGTGGAAGTCCTCAAAATAGGACAAAATGTCGTTGCAGGCGAAAAAAATCTTTTGAATTACAAATAAATGGGTGTATAATAGTTAAGTCTATTAATAGGACTTATCATCATACACTAGGAGGTCTTTTTCGTGAGCGATCAACAATTAAAGCGCGGCCTTAAAAACCGCCATTTGCAGATGATAGCTCTGGGCGGTGCTATCGGCACGGGGCTGTTTTACGGCTCTGCATCCACCATTCAGCTCGCCGGCCCGGCTATTTCGCTGTCGTACCTGATAGGCGGCTGCGTCATTTACTTCATCATGCGCATGCTGGGTGAAATGGCTGTGGACAATCCCGTTTCCGGCTCTTTCAGCTCTTACGCCAACACCTACTGCCATGAATTTGTAGGCTTCATCTCAGGCTGGAATTACTGGATGAACTACGTAATAGTCAGCATGGTAGAACTCACAGCCGTAGGCATCTACATAAACTACTGGCTGCCCGACGTGCCGCAGTGGGTGTCTGCACTCGTCTGCCTCGTCGTCATCACTTTGATCAACCTCATCAATGTACGCATGTACGGCGAATTTGAATTTTACGCTGCCATCGTCAAAGTCGTCGCCATCTGCTGCATGATCATCTTCGGCTTGTTCCTGATATTCACCGACATGGGACCCATCCCCGGCAACTTCAGCAATCTCTGGGCACACGGCGGCTATCTGCCCAACGGCTGGTGGGGACTTGCTCTCTCACTCGTTGTCGTAATGTTTTCCTTCGGCGGCATTGAGCTGATCGGCATCACGGCAGGGGAAGCCGACGAACCCGACAAATCCATCCCCAAAGCGATCAATCAGGTAATCTGGCGCATACTGCTGTTCTACATCGGCACCTTGCTCGTCTTGATGACGCTCTACCCGTGGAATCAGGTAGGTCAGGAAGCCAGCCCGTTCGTGCAGATATTCGATAAGATCGGCATACCGGCTGCGGCAAATCTCCTGAACATCGTCGTGCTCACAGCTGCGGTCTCCGTCTACAACAGTGCTATATACAGCAATTCGCGAATGCTCTACGGGCTTGCTCAGCAGGGCAACGCACCGAAATTTCTGCTGAAACTCTCCGGCCACGGCGTGCCGACGGCAGGCATCTTCATCTCCTCCGGCATCACGCTGATAGCCGTAGTACTCAACTACCTGTTCCCCGGCAAGGTATTCATGTACCTCTTGTCGATCGCAGTAGCAGCGGTGCTCGTCAGCTGGTTTATAATCATTGTTACGCACCTGCGCTTCCGCAAGGCAAAAATGCGTGAAGGCAAGGCAGACAGCCTGCATTTTAAATCGCTGGGCTATCCCGTAATCAATTACATCTGCATCGCCTTTTTGGTATTCATCGCCTTCATGATGTACCAGATTCCCGACACGCAGATGGCTCTGTTCATCCTGCCCGCATGGCTCATAGTTCTGACCCTGGGCTACTTCTTCGGCAGAAAAAAACATTGATCTATTATATATAATAGAAGGAAAATAAACAGTTCTTTGCAGGGCTGTTTATTTTTTTATGCAAAACTACTAAAAAAATACCGCTGCCGATATTGCAAAAACGATTTGTATAGTATAATATTTATTTAGTTATTTACAGGGATTTTACAGCAAATTCATTTTAACTGCCCGATAGCTTAAAATAGAGTATGCTGTATTAATTTGCACTCACAGATGATTGAAAGGAGTATTGTTTTGATGGCAAAAATAGCAAATTACTTACAGAGAATTTTTGCTGAGCATTTTAAGTTCATCGTCGCATTGTTCATAATAAACAGCGTAACCACGGCATGGTCGCTGTTTGAAGAGGACAAAGCGGATGTAGCTATAGGATATATTTTCTCTATCTGGTTCGGTTCATTCGCTATCGGCTGCTTAGTCGACCTGCTGCCCCGCCGGTTTGTGCAGAAGATAGTCAAGCTGATTTTGATAATTCCCACAGGGCTGGTGTTCATCAGTGAATTCTTCACGATGTACGTCTACAAGGCACTGATCGGCACAGGCATAATAAATTCAGCCTTGGAAACGAATGTGCGCGAAGCGGGTGAATTCTTCAATATGTACATAGGCATCCCCGGACTGCTCGCCATAATCGCTGTCGCCGCTGCCGTCATCGCGCTCTACCGCTATAATCCGTTCAAGCGTTTCCGCCGCCTCAGCCCGAATAGCAAGCGTCAGCGCGTAGGAGTCAGCGTCCTCGCCGCCGTCAGCATTTTTTACACGGTGCGGATGTTCACGGTCTACACTGACTTCATGTGGGACGATGTACTGCCGATTCAGCGCGTCTACGCTTCTGCCGCTGTCGCCGTGCGCAATATGCAGGCGTATAAAGAGCTTTCTTCACAGGTCAACAGCAATGTACAGCTGACGGAAAACAACAGCGAAATCAAGAATATCGTATTCATCCTCGGCGAATCGACGAACCGCAATCATATGCACCTCTACGGCTATTACCTGCCCAACACGCCGAACCTCGATGCCATGAATGAAAAGGGCGAAATCAGCGTATTCCGCGATGTTGTCAGCCCTCATTCCACGACTATCGCCGTCTTGAGCAAATTGTTCACCTTCTGCGACCGTGAATCCGACAAGGAATGGTATCACTATAACAATCTGATCGACGTGATGAAGGCAGCAGGCTATAAGACGTACTGGCTCTCCAATCAGGAAACGTCCGGCATCTGGGGCAATGTGGCTCAGATATACGCCGCGCACAGCGATGTCAGCGCATTCACGCGCATCCGCGACTCGCGGGAAGATTACGGCATAGTCGACGGCGAACTCTTCCCGCTGGTAGATGATGCTATCGCCAGCCGCAGCCCGGACAAGAATTTCTACGTTGTGCATCTGATGGGCGGCCACGGCCTTTATTACAACCGCTTCCCCTACAGCTTCACCAAATTCACCAAAGACGATATCCAGCTGTCAATTGCCGACAGCAAGAAGGAAATCGTCGCTCAATACGATGATGCTCTCTATTACAACGATTACGTCGTCAGCTCCATCATCGACAAATTCCGCGACAGCGAAACGCTCGTGATCTATGTGCCGGACCACGGCGAAGCCGTCTACGATGAAGGCGATGATATGTCCGGCCACATCGAAGAAAATCCTACGCACCATATGATCGAAATACCGATGATCATCTGGGCTTCCGACAAGTTCAAGGCCAAGTACCCGGAAAAATGGGCGCAGATAAGAGCTGCTGTAGACCGCCCGTACATGACGGACGATATGATACACACCGTCATGGATATTGCCGGCATCAAGACGGCTGAATTCGACCCGGCGCGCAGCATAGTAAACGATCAGTTTAACGCTGCCCGCCCGCGCATTTTCGACGGCATGGACTACGATACTCAGATCAAGGATAAACGCTGATTTTACAAAGCCTTTACTGCCGCTTTACACAGCGTATAACAGCATAATGATAAAAACGCATGAGTTCTCAGCAGATATGAGAAGTTCATGCGTTTTTTATTGCTCTATAAATTATCATTTTGCAGTATTTTGCTGTTAATAAATATATATATGC
>CATYZV010000203.1 GCA_958415865.1 uncultured Selenomonadaceae bacterium | reverse complement strand
TTAAATACCTTCAACCAAAATGAAGTCTGGCTGATCGACAAAAACAGCCTGCATATGACCGGCTCGCGTTCGTATCCGGACATTGCCTACAGCCAGCTGACGCAAACCCAGCAGGATGAAATAAGTTCTGTGCTAAATGGCACCAGCATCCACACAGACAGCTTCGCCGCGCTGACAGGAGCGGATTATATGACTGTCGGCGTGCCTGTCTACGACAAATACGGCAATGTCAAAGCTGCTCTGCTGCTGCACAGCTCAATGCCGGCCTTCAACTACAGCTGGTACAACGGCATCGAGATAATGTTCTTCTGCCTGCTCGTCATTTTTGTCATCTCAGCATTCATGCTGCGCAGGCTCATAAAAAAATACATCATACCGCTTCGCGAAATCAATAATTCTATTGACGGCATCCTCAGCCAAAATTACAAGCGTTCTGCTTCCGGCAAAAGCAAAGATGAAATCGGACAGCTAGCCCGCAAAGTAAATGAGCTTTCTTCATATTTGCAAAGCCGAGAAAAAGAAACTATACTCGAAGAACAAGAAAAATCCCTGCTACTTGAGAAGACTATTCAAGATATCGACAAGCCGCTGCAGCATCTAAATAATCTTCTGCCTGAGATAGATGAAAAATTAAAGCAGAAGTTTCTGCCGAATTTGCAGCTGCTAAATGCCGAGCTTGCCTCATTGAAGGAATTGACCAAGCTCAACAGTCTAAAGCCTGAAGATCTGCATTACGAGCTGCGCAATCTGCTGGAAATCTTGGAAAACAGCACCGTATTATGCCGATCGGCGGCCAAGGCAAAGCAGATCTCTATAAAAATGCAGATAACGCTTGCGACCAAAATAATTCTCTACACCGGTGATTTGGATATGCTGACCCGGATATTCGATAGAACGCTTCAAAAAGCAATTCAGATATATCCCAAGGACAGCATTTTAAGTATAGAAATTACGGAAGACGATGCTCATTATTTCATACACATAGAAAACAGTTCCGATGAAATTTTCATCAAACAGATACTGTCGGCCGATGCCAAGCAGCCGGATATCATCGACTTGGAAACGGCAGTCATTAAAAAGATGGCTTTAATTCAGGGAATCGCTTTTGCCTGCGAAGCTGAACCCGGCAGATATCCTTCATTTGAATTTACGATAACTAAATAAAAGCAGCCGGCTGCATCTTTACGATGTAACCGGCTTTTTTCTAAGCTCACTCTTTGACTAAAAACAAATGCTGTTTTGGCAGCTGAATGCAGACAGTATCACCGATATTTCTTCCGCTGCGCCAATCGTCTTTTCCTATCTCAAGCCGAAGCGGTGATGATGCTCCCTCATGGCGCAGCATCACTATTGTGCTGAATAGATTTTCTATCACTGCTTCTACTTTAAAAGAAAAAATGTTGTCCTGCTCTATTTCATCTCCGGCTATTAATTTAATATCATGTGCTCTGATGCCTACGTAATACTTTGCCGCCGCATCATTAAGCTGCTGAAGCTCCGGCGGCAGTTTTAGCTGTATTCCCCAATCGACAGCATTTACGATACCATTGCCGAGGAATTTTACTGGCGAATGATTTTTGCAGCCGCTGATCTTGGAGGCTGCTAAGCTCTGCGGTGCTTCAAACAGCTCATGCTTCGTCGTATAAGCTGCAATCCTGCCACTTGACAAGACGATTATATCCTCGCAGAAGCGGTATATCTCATCGCGGCTGTGCGATACGAACAGTATGCTGCCGGCATACAACTTGAGCACTTGTGCCAGCTGTAATTCTACCTGCCATTTCAAATAATCATCCAATGCAGAAAAAGGTTCATCGAGCATCAGTATATCCGGCTTAGATGCAAAGATTCTCGCCAATGCCGTGCGCTGCTGCTGACCGCCTGAGAGATTTTTAGGATAGGCATTGCGAAGATCTTCCAGATAGAAGAGCTTTAAATATTTGTTCAATACATCTGCTTTCTGCTGACGCGATGAATATTTTACGCCGGCGAGTATATTCTGCTCCACCGTCATATGCGGAAATAGAGCATAGTTTTGGAACAGATAGCCGACGTGCCTCTGCTGCGGCGGCAGATTTATTTTTTTGTCCGAATCAAACAGCACCCTGCCGTCCAGCACGATGCGCCCTTCGTCCGGTGTCTCGATGCCGGCAATGCACTTTAGCGTCATGCTCTTGCCGCAGCCTGAAGCTCCCAGCACGCCTAAAATACCTTTATCGTGAGTAAATTCCACTTCTAGCTCAAAGCGATTGCACTGTTTTTTGATATTTACTTCCAAAGCCATTTTCTCACATCCTAACTCGGCTTTGCATCTTCAGCCAATAATTCATCAGAACCATGACGACGAGCGACAGCACGATGATTATAGCCGCCCAGACAAACGCCGTATCCTGATCATTCGCCTGCACTGCTGAATAGATCGCCGTCGACATAGTCTGAGTCTTACCGGGAATATTGCCCGCGAGCATTATAGTCGCTCCGAATTCACCCAAAGCTCTGGCAAACGATAATATCATGCCTGCCATGATTCCGGGCCAAGACAGAGGCACTGTGATCTTCCAAAAAATCCTCTCCTCGCTCATGCCCAAAGTGCGCGCCGCCGAAATTATATCCGCATCTATCTGCTCAAATGTGCCGCGCACCGTCCTGTACATCAGCGGAAAAGAAACGACTGTCGCCGTTATGACAGTAGCCGGCCATGAGAATATCACACTGATATCAAACAGCTGCAGAAACTGCCCTATAAAGCCGTTTTTGCCCAAGAATAACAGCAGGAAAAAGCCCACGACCGTCGGCGGCAGCACGAGCGGCAATGTGATAATTCCGTCTATGATGCCTTGAAAATGCTTTATATGCCTGATATATCTAGCTGCGTATATGCCCAGCACAAAAGTTATCGCAGTAGCCAGCCCGGCAGTCTTAATGGAAATGATGAGCGGCGATAAATCCATGTCTTCACCTCGTGAAAAACGGCAGACAGCTGAATAAATCAGTCCGCCTGCCGCCTTTAAATATCAAAAATAATTATTTTACATTAAAACCGTACTTCGTCAAAATTGCTTTTGCCTGATCGCCGGAAAGGTATGCCAGAAAATCCTTATCTATTTCCGGATTCTTAGATGAAGCTATCATAGCAGCCGGATAGATTACCGGCTTATGCGAATCAGCAGGAGCTTCCATCAGCACTTTTACCTTGTCAGAGATTGCCGCATCCGTCGCATAGACCACGCCGCAGTCAACTTCACCCGTTTCCACCCAGCCGAGGACTTGGCGCACATCAGAGCCGTATACCGCTTTTGCTTTTACAGCATCCAATACGCCGAGATTCTTAAAAATCTCTTCAGAATACTGACCTACCGGCACCGCTTTCGGTTCGCCTAAAGCGATTTTGCTGACTTTATCACCGGCTGCATCAGCAAAGCTATTGAGTTTCAAATTGCTGTCTTTCGGCGCGATCAGCACAACTTTATTTTCCAGCAGATCCTTGCGCGTAGACTTATCGATCAAGCCTTTTTCATCAAGCGCATTCATCTGTTTCTGCGCTGCTGAAATGAATACATCAGCCGGTGCGCCCTGCTCAATCTGCGTCTGTAATGCACCGGAAGAACCGAAGCTGTACATTAATTTTACATCGGGATGAGCCTTTTCGTATTCCGCACCTATTTCTTTAATAGCGTCTGTCATGCTTGCCGCTGCCACTACGTAAACTTCCTTCTGCTCCGCCGAAGCTGAACTCGTTTCACTGCTGCTCGATTTTTCCGCCTGCGAGCCGCAGCCTGCCGCAGCAATAGCAAGCATTGCAACCATGAGCCAAGCTAATACTACCTTACCCAATCTGTTCATCTTAATCCTCCATATTCTATTTATTATATCAATTCTAACACAAAGCAAATATCCATGCAAAACAAAAAGAGATAAGCTAAAAGCTTATCTCTTGTAATATTCATATTAATGGTGGAGATGAGGAGAATCGAACTCCTGACCCCCTGCTTGCAAGGCAGGTGCT
>CATYZV010000202.1 GCA_958415865.1 uncultured Selenomonadaceae bacterium | reverse complement strand
CTATTTTAGTGTGTATATGTTTTATTATTGATTTGCACTGACTTGAAGATCAAAGCAGTTCGTTGTAGATTTCGATGATTTCTTCTTTGCTGGGCTGTCTCATGGTGTTGGCAGGGCTGCCGCTTTCCAGAGCATCGTTTGCCATTTTGTCGAGCTGAGAGAGGAAATCTTCTTTTGTAAAGCCACCCTTAGCGAGAACATCTTCTAATTTCGGAATCTGCAGTTCCTTGCAGAAGCGGGTTACTTCAGCAACAAATGCTTCAGCAGCTTCAGCATCAGGCGTATCAGCTTTAGCAACGCCCATGATGCGTGCTACTTCAGCGAAGCGGTCGGTATTTTCTTTTACTGCGAATTTCATGCAGGCAGGCAGCAGAACTGCGTTGGAAAGACCGTGCGGTACATGGAACAGTGCGCCGATCGGGCGGCTCATGCCGTGAACGATGGTAACGGAAGCGTTGTTGAAGGCGATGCCTGCTTCAGTTGCGCCGAGTGCCATTTCCAGTCTAGCCTGTTCGTTCTTGCCGTCAGTGAAGCAGATAGGCAGATTTTTGTGGATTCTAGCGATTGCCGATTTAGCGAATGTATCGGAAAGCGGCTGAGCTTTTCTGGAAGTGTACGCTTCAACGCAGTGGCACAGAGCGTCAACACCGGTGTTAGCCGTAACTGACGGAGGAGCCGTCATAGTAAAGGACGGGTCGACGATTGCCAGTGCAGGCAGTACGGAGGGGCCAGCCAGCAGCATTTTTACGTTCTTTTCCGTATCAGCGATGATCGTGAATTTCGTTGCTTCAGAACCGGTGCCTGCCGTAGTGGGGATAGCTACGAGATAAGGAACTTTTACAGTGATAGCTTTGCCCATGTATTCGCGCAGGTGCTTAACTTCGCCGGCGAGGAGAACGCCTACTGCTTTAGCAGTGTCGATCGGGCTGCCGCCGCCGAGAGCGACGAGGAAATCGCAGCCGTTTTCTTTGTAAGCGTTGAGAGCTGCATCTACGATTTTATCAGTAGGTTCGCCTGCAACGCCGTCAAATACAGCGTAGCCGATGTTTGCTTTGTCAAGAGCTGCCGTAACTTTTGCTACATTGCCGAACTTGATCATGAAAGTATCAGTTACGATCAGGGCTTTAGTGCCTTTGCCTTCGATATGAGCACCGAGATCGTCGATAGCTTTTACACCGGATAAGATGGAAGGAACTAAAAACATATTTGCCATTTAAAACCACTCCTTAAATATTCTACACGTTTTATTTGATGATTTATTTTTGATTACTTTATGGTTATCTCTTGGTTATAATTTAATACATTTTGGTGTGAATGTCAATAGCTTTTTTATGATATTTTCAAATTTGTACTATAAAATAGAAAAAAACGGCTATTTACAGCCGTTTTCCCCTCTAATTAATATATGTTCTCAACTGTTCGCTGTGCGTCGTTATATATACACCGATGAAAATTGCCATTGCTCCGGATATCTGCATTATGCCGATGTACTCAGATAAGAATAATGCACCGCACATCATGCCGAAAATCGGTGTCAGATTGGAAAATACTGCCGCCATGCTCGGTCCCGCATTTTTCACGCCGATATTCCAGAACAGCATCGAGCCTACCCCGCCGCAGAGCACGACGAAGGCAAAGCTCATCCAGCCTGACATATCGAGAGCGATGTAATTGAGCTGACCTGTAGCCTGCGAATACAGAGCGACTTCGATAGAGCCAAACAGCCCGGACCATGCCGTGGTAGCCAGTGCCGACATATGCTTCATGACCTTCAGCCCTATTATGGAGTAAATAGCCCATACGATCTGGCAGCTGAAAAACAGCACATCGCCCGGATTAAATGAAAAATTTAGCAGAATATCCAGCGACCCCTTGGTGATCAGGGACAGCACTCCGATAAAGGATATAGCAATGCCTATCCACTGCAAAAAATTCAGCCGCTCCCGTATCAGAAACATAGCCATGAACGCTGTTACCGCCGGACCTGTTGCAGCAATCAAAGTACAGTTCGTTATTGTGGACATCTTCAGCCCGGTGAATTGAAACACATTGTTCAGCGCGATGCCGGTCAGCCCCATTAGCACAATAGGAAGTATGCAGGAGCGCGGCAGTCTGACATTGCGCCTAAAATTCGCCCTATCCTTGCAGTAGAGAATCAAAAATAAGATGGAGCTTATGAACAGATAGCGCACAGCCGTCAATGCCGCCGGGGTCCAGCTGGCTACCAAAATCTTGATGCACAAAGGCTGGATGCCCCAAAATATAGTGGCAAGCGATAACAGCATATACGTTTTATTTCGCTGCTTAGACATTATCACACCTTCTTCTATAAAATTTGCAGCAGTATACAATATAAAAGAGGCCGGCGGACAGCTGAAAACTGCCTGCTGACCTCTATAATTTACCAATAGCATCGTAATGCCCATAGATTTATCTCTTAACTTGACCCACAAGTTAAGAATTTATTCATGGGGAGTATGTCAAAGCATCAGAATTATTTTATTGAAATCTGTATCAGACCAGACCGAATAATATATACGCACCGAGGCAGACAAAGCCCACGCAGACTTTCATCAAAGTAAGGATGAATACATCGTAGTAAGAATCGCTGTGGGTTAATCCGCAGACCGCCATCAGCGTAACGAGTGCTCCGGCGTGCGGCACGGTATCCAAGCCTTCAGAAGCGATGCAGACAATGCGGTGCAGCACTTCCGGCGACATTCCTATCTGCTGTGCCCATACCAGCCAGTCCTGGCCGAAGTTCGCCACCGTGATCATCAAGCCTGCCGAAGACGAACCTGTAACGGCTACCATGATGTTGGTCGTAACGATGGTGGAAAACAGCGGGCTGCCGCCGACGGAAAGCCCCAGCAGAGCTTCTTTTACCATCATGAAAGCAGGCAGAGCGACGATTACACAGCCGAAAGCGTAGCCTGATGCCACGTTGAGCACTGCCGTCGTCGAGCCGACTGCGCCGAAATTGATAGGGTGCATCACGCCGCCCAAACGTCTGAGCTTCTTGCGGCCGATCCAAGCAGCTACGATACTGCTCAAGAGCAGAGCCACATTGATGGACCAAATTGCCTGTACCTTGCCCACGCTGGGAGCTATCAGACTAAGATTGAGCGGAGCGAAAGCCGCCAAACTTTCCTGATCCCAGTGAAAAGCCCATTCCCAATTAAAAGGGTTGCTGACGTAGAGATTAATGACGACTACCATCACGAGCGGCACGACGGACAAACGCCAGTCGGGCAGAGCTTCGTTAGACTCTTCCGGCTCATTTGTCAGGTAATTGCCGTAGCCTTCACCTTTTGCCTTTAGCGATCTGCTGCGGTAAGTGAGCCATACGTACGCGATGATGAAGAACAAGACTGAGGCAAGCAGCCCTTGGCCGATGCCTGCCCAAGTATTCGTGCCGAACACTGCCGCCGGAATGATATTTTGAATCTGCGGCGTTCCGGGCAGCGACACCATGCTGTAAGTGAATATGCCCATCCAGAGCACAGCCGGCAGCAGACGCTTGGGGATGTCCGCCTGCTTGAACAAAATGGCACCGAACGGATACATTACGAATGCCACGACGAACACGCTTAGGCCGCCGTAAGTCAAAACGCCGCAACCGAGCAATACCGCGAGCACAGCACGTTCCCTGCCCAATAGAGATACGATCTTTGCTGCAACTGAAGCTGCCAGTCCGCCTTCTTCCATGATCTTGGCGAAAACAGCACCTAGTAAAAATACGGGATAATAGCTTTTGATGTATTCAGCGGCTTTAGTCATGTACAGCTCGCTGTATACAGGCATCGAGGCATAATCGCTGGTTACAGCTGCCAATACCGCAAACACCGGTGCGATGAATATCAGTGAAAAGCCTCTGTATGCAAATAACATCAACAGAAGCAGACTGACGAGGATTATTATTAGGTCCATGATACGATAGTCCTCCTTGTGATTTTACAACTCTTACAATTTTTATAACTACAATAAATTACTGCAATTACTGTTTACGGTACTC
>CATYZV010000201.1 GCA_958415865.1 uncultured Selenomonadaceae bacterium | reverse complement strand
GCATAACCGATAGATGAAGAGGACCTGCTGTGCGCGGCGGCTTCTATCCTCTATTGTTCTTCTAGGTACAAAATTTAACGCAAATGAGGTAATCCCATGAAAGCTGTGAATACGAATATAATGAACAATATGACTGATAATATAGATTTCAGCAATATATTTCTGCTCAGTGATATGGACGGCACACTGATAAATTCCCATGCGAAAATATCAGACATAAATAGATCCGTACTGAAAGAGTTCACTCAATCAGGCGGTACTTTTGCGGTAGCTACAGGCAGAACACTCAACAGCTGCCAAAGCTACATCAGCACACTGCCCATAAATGCACCGAGCATATTCTACAATGGCACGATTTTAGAAAACGTGCACACTAGCAATGTGATTAAAACATTATCTTTAAACGGTGTAAGCATCTATGATTTTCTTCAGCAGTGCCTCGACAGATGTCCCGGTATCTGTATTCAGCTGCACACCAAAGATACGTTTTTCACTATCACAGACCAAAAATGGGATGACCCTGTTCTAGCGCGTGAAAAACCTCAATTCTTCCGCGCCACGCTCGATGAAGTAAAAAAACTGGACCTTACTATCTTGAAAGTCCAGTTCTATACTGAAGATGTGCGCAAAATATCCTGGCTCCATAATTTCGCCAAATTTATGGGGATGGATAGAGTCGCCAAATATTTTACCTCGTGGTCCTGCTACTTTGAGCTGATTCCCAAGAATGCTTCCAAAGGCATCATGCTGGAACAGCTTCGCCGTATGCCGGCATACAAGGATAAAATATTTATCGCTGTGGGCGACTTTGACAATGATATAGAAATGCTGCTGTATGCCGATTGGGGTATTGCCGCTCAAAATGCTACCGGCAACTTGAAGCGGGCTGCCGATATCGTCAGCGTCAGCTGCGATGATCACTTGATAGCTCACGTCATCAGCAAGATAATCCCTCATCTTAATAATCTCGATGACATGGACAAACTCGTAGTCAACAGCCTGCTAATCGCCTGATTCAAAATGAAAACCGCATATAAAAACCCCGCCTCCGACTGTACACCTTCAATTTTAAAACAGTACGGGAGCGGGGTTTTTATATATTTTTGATAAAAGCTCAGCCTACTATCAGCTGACCGAAATATACCATAAAGCCCATGAATATGATAAACGGTATGAAGAATTTAACTGCCTGCTTCAAGATTTCGCTGTCCATGCCTTGAATGCCGACAGCAGCAGAAGCGATGGCTATGCTCTGCGGAGAAATCATCTTGCCCGCCGATGTACCGGCAGCATTGGCAGCTGCGAGCCAAGCAGCGTTCGCGCCGATATCACCTGCCGTATCAGTCTGCAAAATGCCGAACAATACATTACTGGACGTTCCCGAGCCTGTGATAAACGTACCGGTTGCACCGACCAGAGAAGCTGCAACAGGATACATAGATCCCATGACATCGACTGCACTCTGTGCCAATTCCGCCGTCATGCCGCTATAGCTCATGACCTTTGCTGTAGCAATGACTGTGATTATCGTGATGATAGTATTGCGCAGGCTGACCAGCGTTTTTCCGAGCACGCCAAACATTTCAGCAAAAGAAGCTGACTGAACCTTGCCGCCGATAAACGCCGCCAAGAAAATGAATATTCCCGGAGTTGCCAGCCATACGAAAGTATACGGCTGTCCGCCTGTGCCGCTGTATATCTGCACGGAAGATCTAACCATGTTGAGCGGTCCGTTGATGAACGGAACGAGCTTGGAAGTCAAAAGCAGAAAAACGAAAATTAAAATAAATGCCATGCAGGACACGATCGCTTTTTTCAAAGGAACCGGTTCTGATTTAATATCCATACGATAATCTGGATCGTCTATTTTAAACTTCTTCGCACAGAAAATGACGGCTCCCATGATGAAAATAGATGCGCCCATGACAGCCAATTCCGGGCCGAGGAACATAGATATTAAAAGTTCCGGAATCGCCATGCCGAGGCCTGCAGCCAAGGTCAGCCAGAATACACCCTTAATCGCTTTGACTGAGCCACCGACTATCATGACCATTAAAAAGGGCACGATGATATTGAGCGGCAACAGCTGCAAGCTGACGTATTTTGCCAGCAGCAGAGGGTCCATTCCGGTAATCTCAGCCAAAGTACTCGTCGGAATACCGATAGAACCGTACGATGTAGGCACAGAATTGGCTACCAGACATAAAATAATAGCCGTAACAGGGCGGAATCCCATGCCGGCGAGCATACTTGCCGGTATAGCGATCGCCGTGCCGAAACCTGCCATGCCTTCCATAAATGCCCCGAAGCCCCAGCCGACTAAGATAGCCAGCACGCGGCGGTCATGGCTGACGGAAGAAAGCATCTGTTTTATTACGTCCATGCTCTTGGTATGCAGCGACAAATTGTAGGTGAAAATCGCTGCTATTATTACGAGCAGAATAGGCCAGCACGCCAGTGCCGCACCCTCAAGAGCTGCCGTAAGCGCATTTTGGACCGGCATAGCAAAAAATATATAAGCTGCCGCAAATGCCACCAGCAGAGCGGCAGGACAAGCTTTTTGACTTGGCATCTTCAAAAAAGCCAATGATAAAATCAGCCATAGAATAGGGGATAAAGCGAGGACAAACATCAAATGAACCAAATCCTTTCAGTTATTATAAACAGCTAAAATAGATTATAATCTCGCACCCCAAAAATATATTACACTTATCTTATTGCGTTCATACTGCAGAGAATTCTTTATAGGCTTTGTAAAACCGGACTAAGGCTTTTTCTATATAGCTAGACGGACAAGCCAGATTCCAGCGTTCAAATCCTGCGCCGGCATTGCCGAAGATATAGCCTTCATCAAAATACAATGCTGCCTGTAGGCGGTTTCTGCGCTCCAATTCTTCTTTAGACAAGCCGAATGCCCTCAAATCCATCCAGAGCAGGTACGTTGCCTGTATTTTCGTCAGCTTGATCTGCGGAAAATATTTCTGCATGAAAGCCGCTACTATCTTTTGATTATTATCGACCAGCTCAATCAGCTGCCTAAGCCATTCATCTCCCTGTTCATAGGCGATGCGGCAAGCCTCATAAGCCAGTATTGAGCAGCCAAAATCAGCCACGCCTGCCTGTTCAGCCTTAAAACGCCTTCTATTGCCTTCATTGGGAATAAAAATATTCGACAGCTGCATACCTGCCAGATTGAAAGTCTTGCTAGGAGCAGTGCAGACAATGCAGTTTTCGCGTGCCGCTTCAGATATAGTGCCGTACGATACGTGTTCATAACCCGGCATGATCAAATCAGAGTGAATTTCATCTGATACAACAAAAACATCGTTAGCGAGGCAAATCTCGCTGATGCGCGTCAGCTCCTCGCGCGTCCAAATGCGGCTGCACGGATTATGCGGACTGCACAGAATAAGCAGTTTTGTTTCCGGCAGTTCTGCCTTAGCTTCAAAATCCTGCCAGTCGATATCCCACTGCGTACCGTTATTGATGAGCGGCGATTCAATCAGTTTACGCTGATTGATTGAAACAGCCTTGTACATCGGATAATATACAGGCGTGAGCAGCATAACACCGTCGCCTTTTTGCGTATAAGTCCTTACCGCCATAAAAAAAGCATTGACCACACTGTGCGTATCTATCAGCCATTCCGGTTTTACCTCCCAGTTATGATGACGTTTCATCCATGCACAGACTGATGAAATATACGCTTCATTCTTTGCCCCGCTATAGCCCAGCACATTATGATCAATAAAATCTTTCAAACCCTGCTTTATCTCCGGTGCTGTCTGTATCTCCATATCAGCCACGGAAAAAGGAATCACATCATCCGTAACAGCAGGATTGCCCTGCATCTCATCCCATTTCTGCGAGCCGATATTATAGCGCGCAGCTGTATGCTCAAAATCGTATTTCATTGTAATTTCACCTCCGGTTCCTTATATATTCTCGCTGCATATAAAAAATTCCTGTTAAGTTATAGAGCCTAAAAAGGTCATAAATAAAATTTATTTTTGGGGAATCTACATCTTGTACT
>CATYZV010000200.1 GCA_958415865.1 uncultured Selenomonadaceae bacterium | reverse complement strand
TTTTTATTGACTTTTATCTCATTTTGAGATATTATTATCTCAGAAAGATAAAGCAACGGTGCTTGATAAAACAATGGCGTTTTATGCAGGCACCTATTTTTTTAGAGGTGATATGTATGGAGCTGACGAAAATCGTTTCCCACGGCCCCAAGGCCGATATAAGATTTCTCGATATAGAGCACGCATCAAAGGTTCAAGCCTTTCACAAGTCTTTTCCTATGTACGAGCCGACACCGCTCGCACATCTTTCCGATTTGTCCGCCAAGCTGGGCATTAAGGGTATGTTTGTCAAAGATGAATCGCATCGCTTCGGCCTCAATGCGTTTAAAGTACTCGGCGGCAGCTTCGCCATAGGCAGCTATATAGCTAAGAAGCTGAATTTAAATTCGGATGAGCTGTCGTACCCTAAATTGATTTCACCGGAAGTAAAACAGGCACTGGGCGATATCACTTTTGTTACAGCGACCGATGGCAATCACGGGCGCGGAGTGGCATGGACAGCCAGCCGGATTCAGCAGAAATCCGTCGTCTACATGCCCAAGGGCAGCAGCCGGGAACGCCTGAACAACATCAAAGCTGAAGGAGCCGATGCTTCTATAACCGAGCTTAACTACGATGATGCCGTGCGCTTGGCCAATGAACAGGCAGAAAAAAACGGCTGGGTCGTAGTGCAGGATACATCTTGGGAAGGCTATACCGATATTCCGAGATGGATAATACAGGGCTACAGCACGATGGCTTATGAAGCGTATCAGCAGATGCAGCAGCAAAGCATCCGCCCCACGCACATCTTCATTCAGGCAGGTGTCGGCGCACTGGCCACAGCCGTTACGGGATTTTTCGCCAACGCCTATCCCGGCAGCCAAAAGCCTATAATCACGATTGTAGAGCCGCAGACAGCTGACTGCATATTCAAGACAGCTAAGGCAGATGACGGAAAACTTCACTTCGTCAGCGGAGATATGCCCACTATCATGGCCGGCCTGGCCTGCGGTGAGCCGTGCAGCATCGGCTGGAAAGTACTAGAAAGCTATGCTGATTTTGCCATTGCCTGCCCCGATACCACCTCGGCAGACGGCATGCGCATCTTAGGCGCACCGCTGGGCAGCGACCCTAGGGTCATCTCCGGCGAAAGCGGTGCAGTAACGAGCGGTCTTGCCGCGCAGCTGCTTAGTGATGATAAGTACGCTGCTATAAGAAAAGAATTGCAGCTCGACGATAATTCAATCGTCCTCTGCTTCAGCACAGAAGGTGCAACAGATAAAGCAAATTATCTGGATATCGTCTGGAAGGGAAAATTATCCAGCTGTTAATTGTATATGATTAAATAAAAACGATTAGAAGGTGCCGTAGATGGATAAAACATATGAACAGGAAGTAATTTCACTGTGCCAAGAACTGATACGAAGTCAGAGTTATTCCGGCCACGAAGGCGGAGTAGTCGCTGTACTGAAAGATTATTATACAAAAAACGGATTTGATGTCCGCATGGACAAATACGGCAGCATTATCGCCGGCATCAAAGGCAGTAAGCCCGGCCCTAAAATCCTCTTTGACGGCCACATCGACACCGTGCCCGTGCCTGAGCCTGACAAATGGCACTATCCGCCCTTTGAAGCGCAGATTCACGACGGGAAAATCTACGGGCGCGGCACATCGGATATGAAAGGTGCCGATGCTGCTATGGCTGTAGCGGCTAAGTATTTTGCCAAAGACTTGGGCAGGGATTTTGCTGGGGAAATATACATCGCCGGTGTCGTCTATGAAGAATTTTTTGAAGGCGTGGCCAGCCGTGAAATCAGCCGCCTTGTAAAGCCGGATTACGTCATCATCGGCGAAGCTTCTAATTTAAATCTAAAAATCGGACAGCGCGGCAGAGCTGAAATCGTCGTAGAAACGTTCGGCAAATCCTGCCACTCCGCCAATCCGGAAAAAGGCATCAACGCCGTCTACAGCATGGCTAAGGTCATCGAAGCCGTGCGCAAGCTCAAGCCTACCCATCACGACGTGCTGGGCGACGGCATCTTAGAACTGACCGACATCAAATCCTCACCGTATCCCGGAGCTTCAGTCGTGCCTGATTACTGTCGTGCGACGTACGACCGCCGCCTGCTCGTCGGCGAAACGAAAGAAAGCGTATTAGCACCGCTGCAAAAACTATTCGACGAAATGATGCAGGCGGACAAATCGCTTAAAGTCAAAGTCTCCTATGCTGTCGGCAAAGAAAAATGCTACACCGGAAACGATATCGGCAGCGAACGCTTCTTCCCGGGATGGCTCTATGACAAAAATGCCGATTTCGTGCAAAAAACGTACCATCAGCTTCAAGACATGGGCTTTAAGCCGCAGATAACCCAATACAATTTCTGCACCAACGGCAGCCATTATGCAGGCGAAGCCGGCATCAAGACATTCGGCCTCGGCCCCTCACGGGAAAACCTAGCACATACGGTCGATGAATACATCAAAATAGACCAGCTCACAAAAGCAGTACAATGTTATTACGGTGTCATGCAGGCACTGCTAAAATAAAATAAAAATCTGACGGCAACGAAGCCGGAAATCACTTTAGAAATTCAGTCATGGTTTTTCTGAACTAAGATCTAAAGATGATTTCCGGCTTTTTTATTTTGTATATAGAATGGGGGAGATCTCAATGACAGATTCAATAATCATAGCGGGGATAGTCGTGCTCTATATGGCTATCATGCTGTTTGTAGGCTGGTATTCCAAAAATATGATATCGAGCAATAAAGACTTTATGGTAGCCGGCAGGCGTTTAGGCCCGATACTGATGGCCGGCACGCTTGCTGCCACAGAAATCGGCGGCGGCAGTTCGCTGGGTGTCGTTCAGCAGGGCATGGGCAAATTCGGCATAAGCTCGGCATGGTACGTCATCGCCATGGGCTTTGCTTTCGTCATACTGACATTTTTGGCACCGAAGTTCCGCGCTGCCACGGTAAAGACAGTGCCGGAATACTTTCGCCGCCGCTACGGCAGAGTGCCCGGCATAATAACGGCTATCATCATGGTTCTGCCGCTTATCGGTCTCACCGCAGGCCAGATGATAGCCTCAGCCGTCATCTTGTCCACGATGATGGGCATAAGCTTTCAAGCTGCCGTCATTGCTATCTGCGTTATAGTAACCGTTTACTCCGTCATGGGCGGCCTTTGGAGCGTTACGCTCACTGACTTCATTCAGGTATTCTTCATCGTGTTCGGCATGGCAGCAGCTATTCCTTACGCCTTTGATCTGGCCGGCGGCTGGACGAATATACAGGCCAATGTCCCGCCTGAAACATTCGATTTATTCCACGGCTACAGCGTTTTAGACATAGTATCGCTGACTATCATGTATATCACTACGTTCACTGTAGGGCAGGAAGCTGTCTCCCGCTATTATGCGGCACGCGACGGCAGAGCCGCTCAGCAGGGTTCAATTCTGGCAGCCGTAATCAACTTTATCTATGGCTTCATTCCGGCTTTACTAGGCGTTACAGTGCTGGCATTGATCAATATGGGCGCATTTGACGCTTCGCAGTTCCAAGACGTAGGCTCTCGCTACGCTCTGCCCATACTTGCAGTCAATGCCATGCCTCCTATTATCTGCGGCATCCTGTTTGCCGGTGTCATCTCAGCTACGATGTCCAGTGCCAGCTCCGACCTTTTAGGCGCGGGTTCCATCTTCGCCAACGATATCTACCGCGAAATAATCAAGCCTGAAGCTACAGATGATGAAGTTATGAAAGTGGCGCGCATTGTGATGGTATTGAGCGGTCTCTTATCCTTGGCAGTAGCTCTATTCAATACATCCAGCATCATCACTATATTGATGTTTTCCTTTACGCTGCGTGCAGCAGGTGCATTTTTCCCGTACGTTCTCGGCCACTATTGGAAAGGTGCATCTTTTGCCGGAACGATTGCATCGCTCATCTGCGGCACACTCGTCGTCGTTTATCTGGAACAGATTTCGCATGGCGTTTTATTTGGAATGAAGATCGGTCAGCCTATTTTGCCGGGGCTTTTAGCAGGTCTCATATCCTTCGTGATATTCTCCAAGCTGTTTCCGCCGAAGCAGTTCACGACAGAATTATCAGCAGATAAACATGAATC
>CATYZV010000199.1 GCA_958415865.1 uncultured Selenomonadaceae bacterium | reverse complement strand
GGGAGAACCAACCCTCTGCTCTACTTAAAGATAAATAATCAGATTTTTTCTTTTCTTAATATTTTTTTGCAATAAAGAGAGGTAGATATATATGTCATCACAAGCGGAGCAATCGAGAACTTACTTAAAGACGATCATGATAATTTCTACATTTGGCGGTCTTTTGTTTGGTTATGATACAGGTGTAGTAAACGGAGCTTTGCAGTACATGGCACAGCCGGACCAGCTCAATTTAACTCCTTTGGACGAGGGAATGGTAGCCAGTTCGCTACTATTGGGAGCGACGATTGGTGCATTGATTGGCGGCAAATTATCCGATATGCAGGGTAGACGTAAAAATATTTTTATGCTTTCGATATTATTCTTTGTAGCAACATTAGGATGCAGTTTAGCTCCTGATTTTTATGTAATGCTTATATCTCGTTTCTTCCTAGGCTTGGCAGTCGGCGGAGCTTCAGTTACGGTCCCAGCCTATCTGGCAGAGGTCTCTCCGTCAGAAAAACGCGGCAGAATGGTAACGCAGAATGAATTGATGATTGTTACAGGACAGTTTTTGGCATTTGCCTTCAATGCAGTAATAGCTATTTTATTGGAAGGAAATCCGCATGTATGGCGTTATATGCTATCTGTAGCAGCTGTTCCTGCTGTTGTATTATTCTTCGGTATGATGAAGTTGCCTGAAAGCCCGCGTTGGCTTGTTTCTAAGGGTAAGGTGTCAGAAGCTCTGAGCGTGCTCAGGAAGATTCGTCCTAGTGAAGCACATGCTATATCTGAATTGAGTGATATTGAAGATGTTATCAACGAACAAAAAAGCTTAAAGCCTGTAAGCTTTAAAGATCTGAATACTCCTTGGATAAGACGAATTATATTGATAGGTACTGGCATTGCAACTTGTGCTCAGCTGACCGGTATAGTAGCTATTGTTTATTATGCTACACAGATTTTGACTCAATCGGGCTTTGGTATGCAGACTGCACTTATCACTAATACACTTAACGGAATGACTTCAGTTGCCGGTGTATGCTTTGGTATATATTTGATGAACAAGATAAGACGGCGTACAATGCTGCTTACCGGCTTCAGCGGAACGACGACAGCTCTGCTGCTGATGACAATAGCATCGAATATTTTTGAAGGCAGTTCGTATCTTCCTTATATTATCTTGGCTTTGCTTGTTATGTTTTTGGCATTTATGCAGAGTTGTATCGGACCCATTCTTTGGCTGTCTCTGTCAGAAATCATTCCGCTGCGCGTGCGTGGATTGGGCATGGGTATTTGCGTATTTTTTAACTGGATGGCTAATGTTGTAGTAGGCTTAGCTTTCCCAGTGTTAATGAGTACTGTAGGTATGAGCATGACTTTCGGCATATTCGTGCTGATAGGATTTTTCTCAATAACATTCACCTATTACTTTGTACCAGAAACAAAAGGCAAGAGCTTGGAACAGATTGAAGCAGAATTTCGTAACTATAACCGTAAGGCGATTCAATCTACGGGTAAATTATCGATAAAGGTTCAAGAATAAAAGCGTATTAATAAAACAAAAACCAGGTATTAAAATCCTGGTTTTGTTTTACAATTAATATATCAAAGTTCGCCTTTGGCTTCGCGGGCGATGAGGTCGCGCATGATCTGAGGATAGAGTTTGTCGAGTTTGTAGAGATACAGTCCGATAATTACGATGATCCAGACGATGACAAGACCGTACATATAGATGTCTACGATCATGTCGATTACTGCCTGCGGCTGAACGGCAGAGCCGCTGTCGGAGCTTACGTAGCCGACGAGCGAGAGCAGGCCGGTCATGATTGCGGTGGCGATGCCGGAGCCTACTTTGGCACCGAAGGAGCCGCCGGCGAATATCATGGATTCTTGGCGCACATGGGTTTTCCACTGCCCGTATTCAACTACGTCGCCGAGGAAGGCAAAGATTACCGAGTTGAGCGGAGCAAGTCCGATGCCGCGGATTATGCAGCTCATAACTACCCAGTTGAAGTCCATCGGATTTAAGCAGTAGATGAGATGGCCGACGAGGGCGATGACTGCACCGGCGAGCGACATATTGCGTTTGCCCATTTTCTTTAGCAGTGTCGGGCAGACTAATAATGTTACGGCTACCATGACGAGTATTTCAGTCATGAATAAGATGCCGAATAGGGAATCATCGTGGAAGATGTATTTGCAGTAATACGGCAGCATTGTGCCGGAAGCGCAGGCAATGACATTCTGCATTGCCCAAAAGCTCAGAGCTATCCAGAAGTATTTGTTGTGCAGCAGTACGGAGATGGATTTTTTGATGGGAACTTTTACAGGATTTTTGATTTTAGCGCGGACATTTACTTTTTCTTCGCATTTCCAAAAGCAGATCAAGAGCAGAATCAAGGCTACGACTGCCCAGATCGACATCGTCTTGACCCATGCAGCTTGGTCGTCGCCCATCATGTGCACGAGCGGCAGCGTGAAGGATACAGCGATTATCTTGCCCAGCGGGCTCATAGCCATTCTGACGATGCAGAGCATACCCTGTTCATGAGAGATGCGGGTCATCATCGTAGACAAGCTGCCGTAGGGCAGGTTTATAGCTGTGTAGCAGACTGTGGTGCAGAGGTTGTACGTTACGAAGATGTAGAGAAATTGCAGCGTAGCATCTGTCTGCGGTACGGTGAATAAGAGCACGATAGAGATAGCAAACGGCAGGCTGGACCACAGTACCCAAGGTCTCGATTTGCCCCAACGGGAATTGGTCTTTTCAACGATGATGCCCATGATGACATCGGACACGCCATCGAATATTCTCGACAGCAGCATTACCAAGCCGACGGTGATCGGGCTGATGCCGACGTAGTCGGTGTAGAACAGTGTCAGTATGGTGGAAACCGCTCCCCATACGACGTTGCAGGACATATCACCGCAGCCGTAGGCGATGCGTGTCATCCATGAAAGCTTGCCGGTGTTAGCTTCATTGTTTGGCATAAGAAAAATCCTCTCATTAAAATTAACAAAACATAAAATATCAGTACTCTAAGTCTATTGCTATTTAAATTCTAATTTGGAAAAACAATTATTTTATTCAGAATCTTTAAGGCTGAAGAAAAAGCCCTGTACCCTAAGGCGCAGGGCTTTTCTATCGTCTATAGTGGATTATTAACGGATATTCATTACTTAACGTCAACCCAAGTTTCTTTCTTAGCAGATTCGAGGATAGCTGCTACTGTGCGGTCGATCTTGTAGCCGAATTCAAAGTTGCAGCTGTACGGTTCGCCTTTGGTGATTGCTGCAAAGAGCTGATGCACTTCGAGTATCTTCATGTCGTTGTAAGCGATCGAGATGCCGCCTGCAGGCTGGAATGCGCTGTAGCCTTTATGCTTCGGATTTAAGAGAACAGTGCGGAAGCCTCTGTCGCGTTCGTCGTCAGACTGGAAGTATACCTGAACTTCGCCCATGCGTTCGAGGTCGTAGAATACAGAACCCTGAGTGCCTTGGATTTCATAGGTGAGGTAGTTTTTGCGGCCGGTGGCTACGCGGCTTGCGCTGATAGTGCCGACAGCACCGTTTTTGTATTTAGCCATCAAAGTGATGATGTCTTCGTTTTCAACGTCAGCCATTTCAGCAGAGCCGGGAGCTTTGGGGCGTTTGGGGAAGACGATTTCGGACATAGCATTTACTTTAGCAATGTCGCCCATGATGAACTGAGAAACACTCAAAAGGTGAGAGCCGAGGTCGCCGAGTGCGCCGCAGCCGGCGAGCTTGTTGATATGTCTCCAGGTGATGGGGAGGCTTTCATCGAGCAGCTGATCCTGGTCGTAAGTGCCGGTGAAGCGCATGATGCGTCCGAGCTTGCCGCTCTGAACGAGTTCGCGTACATAAGCGTTAGCGGGGTTCATGGTGTTGTTGTAGCCGACGTAGTTGATAACGCCTTTTTTAGCGGCAAGCTCAGCGAGTTCTTTAGATTCTTCGGCGGAAATGGACAGCGGTTTTTCGCAGTATACATTTTTGCCGTTTTCCAGAGCAGCTTTAGCTACTACATAATGGAAGGCGTTGGGGGTAGCGATGTCGACGAGGTCGACGTTGGGGTCGGTTACGACATCATGCCAGTCGGTAGTCATGCGCTTAAAGCCGATTTTATGCTGAGCGATTTTCGCGCTTTCTTCATTAGCATCAGCGACGA
>CATYZV010000198.1 GCA_958415865.1 uncultured Selenomonadaceae bacterium | reverse complement strand
GTTATTTATATCAAGGCTGTCTAAGAGCCTTTTAAGCTTGTTGGATATGAGTGGCACGCTGCCTGCTGTGCCTGTTATGATGAGGTCTGGAAACTCCATGCCGCCGTCTTCGGCTGTTTCTACTGTCAGCGGCATTTTGTCGAGGTACTGAAATTCGGAGTTGAGGCAGCCTTTTTCTAGGGTTGATACGCCGCTGTCTATCTGCACATAGTCTTCTATGCAACTTTCGGCATACATTGTGTAAAAGTTCATCGGTTATTCACCTCTTTAAGACGTTCGTTTATTTTGCGCAGGGGCGCGGTGTAGTTTGTTTGTGTATCACGCAGCCAGACGAGGATGTCTGATGCGTAGTGGCGCATATAACCGTCTGCTTCAAGAGGTATTAGCGGCAGTTTTTTGCTGTATTCCGGCTTAAACGGCAGTGCTGTCTCTGCTGTGCTGTCGCCTTCGATGAATAAGAAGTGCTCGGCATTGGTGCAGAATGTGATGCAGTCTCGGCGGCTGTCTACATCTGCCATGGAAAAGATTTGACTGCCTTTATCTTTGATCTGCTCTTTGTCCCTGCCGACGCGGAACAGCTGCATTTTTAAGCCTTCCGGTACAGATTGGGCAAAGATCACTTTTGTGGTGCTAGGCAGACTGAAGGTGTAGAGATAGGCTTCTTTTGATACGTAATAGGGATAGCTTTGGGCGGGCTGGTATCTGAATGCCGCCAAGTGCTGTTTTATCTTTTGTGCCAAATTGTTCATGCGCTTGATGAACGCCGCTTTCTGCTGCGGTGTATTGCGGCACACTCTGCGGCTCATAAGGCTCTGCTCCATCTTGCCCAGTTCATCGGACAGTAGCTGCATATAGTTTTTCAGCGGTCTTTGCGGCTGTGTATGCGTCTGCGCTGCAATCTGCTTGTAGAGCATATCCAGTGTTTCAGCATCGAAGCTGTAGCTGTGCCCGCCCAAGTGCCACTGCATTTTAGCTTCGCTCATAGCATCGTAGGCACTGACGCTCTTGACGCGGCTGCCGTAATCATCCTCTTTCGATACGAGAAAGATGCAGTTTTCCGCGCAGTTGATATCATAACCGTAGAAATTCGCCAGCCGCACTATTTCCGGATGCGGCTTGAACACCTGATTGCCGGAGATGATATGATGCGCCGCATACGTCCAGCGCGTCGTGCCGTACTGCTCGTTTACCCGTTCATAATAACGGTCGTAATCATCTTTGTCAACATCGTCCAAGGCAGCATACGACTGGCGCAATTTCTGCGAATCATTGTCCACCTCAGTAGAGGCTTTCGGATAAGCACAGCCGCGGCATTTCTCACAGTCCGTATAAGGACATATCAGATTAGTTTTAGGCTGTTCTTTAGCTTTTTCCTCTACTTTCGCCTCCGCATTTTCTTTCGCCTTATTCTCTTTCACTGCTACAGCTTCAGCTTTAACAGCTTTATTATTCTTATTCTCGCCGCTCTTTTTATCTTCCTGCTCAAAATTCCCGGCCACCGCGCCGCCGATAGCAGCCGCCTCAGATACATCCGATATCTCAGGTATATCCGGCGTATCCAGAGCAGGCGTTTTAGTTTCTTTAGCCTTAGCATTATCCTTATATAATTCCTGCCAGCTTATAGAACTGATATTGGGCGCAAAACCCTGCTCGGCTTTACCTCTTACACCACTACTTTTAATAAGTATTGGCGAACCAAAAGCACAAAGATTTACCGGAACTGGTCTACTTATCAAAACTGTTTTACCGTCAGCTTTAGCTTTGCCAAAATTATTCCATCCAGTTAAATTACATTGACATGTTTTTGGCTTTAAAATAGGACATACTTTTGTCTGTATCTGCATCTTAGACATGGAGCTTATTTTAGCATCTACTGTCAGCACAGGCTTGCCATTAGCATATACCCTTCTCTGCCCTGCATCGCATTTAAATTTAACCACCGGCATAGCAAGACAATAAAACACTGCATCTTCATTCAAGTAATCAAAACCCACTGCAATAACCTGCCTTTACTCCAGTTCAATAGTGATAGGCTCACCTTCCATTTTTTCAGGCGTAAGATCTTCTTCACTCTTGGCTATAGCATACTGAATGGAATGTGCGCTTATCGGGCGAATGAATACAAATGCTTCGGCATCTCTGTCTTTGTCGTCGATATTGACATGAATTTGGCGTGCTATATTGACAGGTGCTTTATTCGTTGCCGCTATCGGTGCATCAGTGTAAAGGATATCAAATGAGGCACTGGCATCAATGAAAGCATACCATTTATTCAGTTCCGTGCTGCGGTCGATGACGGTTCTAAATCTGCGTTTTTTATTCTTGCCGATGTAGTACTGGAAGCGCGTCTGCTGTTTTTCGCTCGGCATTATGTCAATCGTGCGGAAGCTGCCGCCTTCGCGACATTTCAACAGCCCATAGGCAACGCCCGTCTTGCCGGTAGGATTTTCCAGTTTATCGCGATCGGTTGATATGCCGAATTCTTCCACGCCGCGTTCTTCCATTAAATCGTATGCTTCATCTGTGCCCAGAGCCGGGAACAGCTTGAACTTAGGCATTTTTTGATCCTTGCCAAAGCCCAGCAATTCTCTAGCCTTGCCGTTTTGTTCATCGATGTACGTATCGAATAAGTTCTTGACTATTTCAGACTTAGAAGAATTGCCCGCCAAGAAAATGGCTATTTCATCCAC
The DNA here is from genome assembly GCA_958415865.1 of uncultured Selenomonadaceae bacterium. Lineage (GTDB taxonomy): Bacteria > Bacillota > Negativicutes > Selenomonadales > Selenomonadaceae > Megamonas. The sequence goes on along the minus strand of CATYZV010000198.1, from coordinate 1,491 downwards.
ATCAGACAGTGCTTTTATACCATGCTGACCTTCGCCGTTGCCCTTGTCAAAAGCATCGCGCAGGGCAATGAAGAAGTTATCAATGCCCCTTACAATTCTTTCGCCTAATTTAAATTGAATCTGAGCAACACCAGCATTTTTCTCTTTTTCATCCTTCTTAACGGTGAGCGTCATATCAGCATTTTCATTGCCGTCGTCCTTGAATAGATTTACGTGTACCACACCACTGTCGATTATCTTCTTCGCTTCCTCCGATTTCGGAGCTTCCCAGAGCGGGCGTAGCTTTTCCATCAGGTTGTGCATATTGATATGCGCTTCCTGCGAATCCTTGATAAACGCTTCACTGCCGGCAAAATTTTCCTTTTCCGCCGCCCAAGTGAACGGGATCTTGGCGTGCTGCGCACTGCCCTTTGCATCATCGGGATTTAAGAGCTTATCCATATTGTCCTTAAACACTTCAAAAGCCATCAGCTTGAGCAGATTTTCACCGCCCAGCGTCTTGTCGCCGTTGGCACCGAAGTGAATCAAATCATAATCATAACGGTCCAGCTCCGATTCTCTAAGCACACCGAAATCAAAGTCCGTCGTGCCGCCGCCAAAGTCGAATACAGCGTAATAATATTCCTCGTCATCGCAAGGGTCAAAACCGTACGTCTCCAGCGCAGTTGCCGCATAAGCCGCCGGTTCGCTCGTGCCAGGCAGGACGCTAAAATGCGCCATCGCCTCTTCATCAGATAACAGAGCCGTCGGCAGAGATTTCTTCAGCCCCGCCGTAAAGCTGCGCAGCATACGTTCACGGACATTAGCTTCATATGTTACAGGGAAAGACATCACATAATTCATAAAGATATGCTTTTCCTGCATCATATTGTTGATGTACAAGCCCAGATAGTAAGCATAGATTTCCACCGGATTCACATCGCCGTTCACCAGCTCCAAAAACGGCGGCAGATTCTTGATAACGCCGTTGCCGTCCTTGAGCTTGATGCCCATATTCTCCGATCCGCACCACTGCTTGATATTGTCGAGGAAGGAATAATAAAAACGACTGTCGCTGTTCGTCAGATTATCAAAAGCCGTATGCGATACCGTGATATCATTCCAGCTAGTATTAGGCCTGCCCGCCCGCTTGTTATATGCCTCAACAAACGATTCGATATTCCTGAACTGCACGATAGTAGGATTTTCATAATTCTTCGCCTGAATACCCTTACTATAACTGCCGCTGCCCACCTGCAACGGGATTATATTCGTATTATCATCCTCATACGCCACAACAGTACTCTTCGTACCAAAATCAATAGCCACGATTTTGCTATTCACATCCGCCAGCGGATTGCGAGCCGTCAAAGTCTCTTCCAGCTTCACTTTATTGCCGTCTTCAACAAAATCATCCCAGTCCCACAAATCCCAATGACCACGATTAGGATCACTCAGCATCCTTTCATCGTATTTATCCAGACCGGCACGCTTATGATCACATTCTAAAAG
>CATYZV010000197.1 GCA_958415865.1 uncultured Selenomonadaceae bacterium | reverse complement strand
GTGTATATGATGTGTATATGAATTATTTGATATTGCATTGGCTGAAAGGGAGTAGCTCCTAAAATAAGTCAACATCCTGATGTTTTTGCATCTGGCTTATTTGTTGGTGTAAGAGCATCAATAGCGAGACTTTTGGTACAGATTGTCAATATTCCGCAGAGTTTGCTGCAGTGTATTGACAATCTGCACTAAAGGTCTTATTTTTTTGCCTTCAGCAAGGATGAATTCAGCTGCACATCAATTCTTTTTTTATTTCATAATATTATATTGAGGAGAGATTTTTATGTTTGCTTTTTCCACCGCCTTCATCATGGTAGTTCTCGCTGAAATGGGAGATAAGACACAGCTTCTAGCCATGGCTTTTGCTTCTCGCTATCCGTGGAAAAAAGTCATGCTCGGCATTTTTGCCGCCACAGTGCTCAACCATTTCGTAGCCATCGCCGCCGGTATCTACCTGAGCGAGCTGATACCGAAGACAACAGTCGAAATCGTCGCTTCAGCAGCTTTCATCGTATTCGGCTTTTGGATACTGAAAGACGATACGCTGGGCGATGAAGACAGCAAGAGCCGCTACGGTATTTTCCTAACAGTTGCCATCGCTTTCTTCTTGGCTGAAATGGGCGACAAAACGCAGCTTGCTACTATAGCTCTGGCAGCACAGATAGGCGATGACCTTGTGGATCTGCTAATCGGCACGACACTCGGCATGATGGTAGCTGACGGCATAGGCATTGCACTCGGCGCAGCCCTGCACAAATACGTGCCTGACAGAATCGTAAAGCGCATAGCTTCCGGCATATTCATCCTGTTTGGCATCATCGGCCTATTGAACAGCTTTGATATAATATCTTTCTAAGCTATAATTTTTAATGCTTTTTTCATAAAGCTCTGCTATAATACAAATCAAATAGATGCAAATTAATGCCCGCTGTCAAAAGCGGCACCGGCTAGTCTGATGCAGCTTTTCTCAGCGGGTATCTTATGCAAAAAATATCAATAGCTAAACGAGGCAGACAGAAAGGAAAACTTATTAATGGAACAATTCTCAACTATGTTTTTGGATTTTATCGATACCTGGGGCTATGTCGCAGTCGCAGTGCTGATGGGGCTAGAAAACGCCTGTATACCGATTCCCAGCGAGCTGATCTTAGGCTTTGCCGGATACCTCATCTTTGCCGGCAAGATGGAATTCTTCCACGCTACCGTCGCAGGCATGATCGGCGGTATGCTCGGCTCAATCATCACCTATTATATAGGAGCACACGGCGGCAGGCCCTTCGTCGACAAATACGGCAAATACTTTCTGATGAAAAAATCTCATGTCGACACCGCACAGGAATGGTTTGACAAATACGGCATAAAAGCCGTATTCTTCAGCCGTATGCTGCCGGTCGTCCGCACTTTCATATCTTTGCCGGCAGGCTTTGCCCGCGTCAACATGAAAAAATTCATCATCTACACCTTCCTCGGCTCCCTGCCCTGGACCATGCTGATCCTTTACATCGGCTGGATACTAGGTGAAAACTGGAAAACCATGCTCGCCGTCGGCCATGAAGCCAGCCTGATCGTCAGCGCAATAATCGTCATAATCTGCGTTTACTATTACATCCGCTGGAAACGCAAAAAGAAGATGCAGAACAAATGAACAATATAAATTCCGTAAATACCTCTGAACTGCTGAAACTATTGCAATCCTACAAAGCAGGCAGCATATCCGATGACAACATCATCAGCGAAATCAACAACCTCCACCACAAAGGCTTTGAAGATATCGGCTTTGCCAAAATCGACCACGACCGCGCAGACAGGCAGGGCTTTCCCGAAGTCATCTACTGTCAAGGCAAAACACCGGAACAGACAGCCGATATATTCGCCCATCTCTACAGCCGCAGCGATAAAAACATCATCGCCTCACGCGCAGCAAAAGAACATTACACGGCAGTGCTAGAAAAAACGCCGCAGGCACTCTACGACGAAACAGCACATATGATCTACGCCAAGCGCGACAGCTCTCCCATAGACCAAAAACGATTCGTACTCGTGCTAACAGCAGGCACCAGCGACATTCCCGTAGCAAGAGAAGCAGGGCTTACAGCCGAACTGATGGTCAACCGCGTAGAATACTGCTTCGATGTCGGAGTAGCAGGCATCCACCGCCTGCTGGCAAAAAAAGACCTGATTGCAGCAGCAAACGTCATCATAGTAGTCGCCGGCATGGAAGGCGCACTCGCCAGCGTCGTCGGCGGACTAGCCGCAAAACCCGTCATAGCCGTCCCCACCAGCGTCGGCTACGGCACAGCCTTCGGCGGCCTCACAGCACTCTTGTCCATGCTCAACAGCTGCGCTGCCGGTGTAGCCGTGATGAATATCGATAACGGCTTCGGTGCAGGCAGGCTTGCCAGCATGATCAACCATATGAGATAACAAAAGAGGTTCATCTATCTTTAGATGAACCTCTTTTTAATTGTCAAACTAAATTATTTTTTTATAATCTGTTTAGCAATATCGTCATTTACATAGTCCTTAACGGTTACTTCGTTAGAAATAGCATCAATGGATTTCAAAAATGATACTGTATCCTGGAGTGCATCGACATCTTCATCAGCAAATTACATTACAGGATCGGATTTTGTATCTGTCTTTGCAATAAGATCCGGCTCTAATGAATAATATGTTGTTAATGCCTGTGTATATTTATTAGGGTCTTCATTTAATGCCTGTACTGCTCGATAGTATTGTTCAAGTACGGCTTTAATTATTTCAGGATTATTTTTAGCAAAATCGCTTCTAGCAAAAATTACATTTACACCACGGAAACCAATATCACTGCCATCAGCCAGTATTCTAGCTACTTTATCATTTTCTAAACGCGTAACACTGGGTTCCCAAATAGCTACAGCATCAACTTCTCCTTGACTCAACACAGTTTGCGCATCACCTGCTGTTATATTTATTAGCTCTACATCATTAATAGTCAATCCATTTTTTCTCAACAATTTTTCTGTCAAATTCTGTGCTGTAGAACCTACTACTGTACCTATTTTCTTTCCTTTTAAATCGGCTACAGATTTAATCTCTGAATCCGGCTTTACCATCAAAGCATAAGCCGGACCACCATCTATGGCTGCTATAAATGTATTATCTTGACCCGAAGCTATAGCTGATACAGCTGGTATATCTCCTATAACACCTATATCCTGTTGATTTGCAGCAAATGATTCATTCATGGGCGGACCTGACTCAAAATCAGTCCAATGTACTTCTACATTTTTATCTTTTAATGCTTCTTCTATCCAGCCATTTGTCCTAGCTACGTACATAGGAATAAATGCCGAAGAAGGCTGCACTGCTATATTAACTACTTTTTTATCTCCGGCATCAGCTGTCTCGGATGAGGTATTTCCCTCATTACCGCAACCGGATAGAGCTAAGCTCATGATAAATATAGAAAACAATATAAATGCCGTGATATATTTTTTGATCATCTCTTAAAACCTCTCGTTTTCACATTCCTTTATATTTAAATTACATTAATACCCTAAATTCAATCAAATAATGTATTCAGGCTGCAATTTTGCATCATGGAAAAATTCTTCGTATATTTTCTTTTTTATCAAAGTGAAATCATAACTATTGCGATCACGCGGCCGCGGCAATTCATTATGGACAATCTCCTTTACTCTGCCGGGCTTGGCGGACATAGCTACAATTTTATCAGATAAATAAACAGCTTCTTCAATATCATGTGTAACCATAATCATCGTTGTCTTTTCTCTGCGCTGTATCTTGAGCAGCTCATTTTGCATTTGGATCTTGGTAAAAGCATCGAGTGCACCGAAGGGTTCATCCAGCAGCAACACCTTAGGGCTATTGACCAAGGACCTAGCAATGCTGACCCTCTGCGCCATACCGCCTGATAATTGGGACGGATATGATTTGGCAAAATCAGACAAGCCCACTAAATTTATATGCTCAGATGTGTTTTTCTGTTTTTCCTCTTTACTCACTCCATCCAAAGCATAGGCTATATTCTGTTCTACTGTCAGCCATGGGAATAAGCGCGGCTCTTGAAATACGACACCTATTTCTTTTGATGGTTTGTTTATCTTTCGTCCGTCAATTATTACATCACCGCCATGTTCTGTATCAATACCTGCTAGTGCCCTGAGCAGAGTTGATTTACCACACCCGCTGCTGCCTACGATGCAAATAAACTCACCTTTATTTACATCAAAATCAACATTTTCTAATAC
>CATYZV010000196.1 GCA_958415865.1 uncultured Selenomonadaceae bacterium | reverse complement strand
GTCTAAATTATACGGCGCAAAGATTAAAGGATTTTTAAAAATAGATTTGAATTTGATTAGAATTAGACTAAAATATGATTAAAAAACGATAGGAGAAACTAAAAATGAAAACAGCAGTACTTTATTATTCCAAGACAGGCAACACCAAGAAAATGGCTCAGGTAATAGCCGACGGCATGAACGCAGCCGAAAACGTAGAAGCAAAGACCTTTTCCGTCGAAGAAATCGACGAGGCCGCTGAAAACTGGATCAAAGAATCCTCCTGCGTAATACTCGGCACGCCTGTCTACATGGCAGACTTGACCGGAGCCTTAAAATGCTGGCTCGAAACAGGAGCACGCAAACTAAGCCTAGCAGGCAAGCTCGGTGGAGCATTTGCCACGGCCAATTACGTTCACGGCGGCGGAGAACTCGCCATACGCACCATACTAGACCACATGATGGTGCTCGGCATGATGACCTACTCCGGCGGAGCAGCCTGCGGCAGACCCGTCATTCACCTCGGACCCGTAGCAATCGGCACTGAATTGGAAAAATACGAAGAAACCTTTAAGATTTACGGCGAAAGAATGGCTGTTCAAACAAAAAAGCTATAAAACTGTTACTATCTTATATATTTAGTCAACGTTTTATTATTTTAAGTTGACATATAATCCACTTCTATTTATAATCAAACCTGTGTCAAATACAAAAAAGCAGGTGATGGATTTGCTGGGGCTGATACGAGGGCTTGCTGACTGCGATGAGCGTTTCTTTGCAGGCTGGGTGCTGGCGCGTGCAGAAATCGCTATGGACGGTGCGGCTGATGAATACATAAATACCGTTGTAGTGCAAAAACCGCGCAAAGTAGTAATGGAAGTGCAGGGCAGACATGGCAAGATTATCTGTCAAAGGCTGCGCACGCTGCTGCTTCTGCCTAGGGATAATCTGGCAGAAGGGAATAAAAAACGGATTTTGGATTCTACTCTTGGCAAAGTTATGCCGCCATCGGATTTTCATCATAAGTTCACTCAAGAGGAAATAGATGATTATACCGCTTTGAGCGGTGATGATAATATCATCCACAAGGCAGGAATTGCCGGGCGCGTCATAGTGCCGGGGCTTTGCATGGTGTATTTTCTTCAGCGGAAGTTGAAGCTCAAAGAACTACATTGGACGGTATCGTTCTTGTCGCCGGTATTTGCCGGTGATGATGTTTATTTTTACAAAAAAGATAACTATATCCATGCGTATGCAGACAGCAAATCAGTATTCAAGATTGAGGTGCAATAATAATGAATTCTACAGATAAGACAATGGAAATGACGCGATTGGCTCTTTTGATCGCGATGAACTGCGTATCGGCGTACATGATAATACCACTGCCGTTTTCGCTGTCGCCGCTCGCTTTGCAGACTATGATCGTCAATTTGGTGGCGTTTCTACTGACACCTAAGCAGGCACTCATCACGATGTTCGTCTACATTTTGATCGGTCTCATCGGCGTGCCTGTATTCACCGGCGGCACGGCAGGCCCGGCGAAGATGTTCGGCCCTACCGGCGGCTACATCTGGGGCTTTATGATCGCAGCTGCTCTGATCGCATGGCTCAAAGGCAAGACATACAGTTTTAAGCGGTATTCACTCGTCAGCATCTGTGTAGGTATTCCGGTTATCTACATATTCGGTGCATTGCAGCTGAAGTTCTTGACGCAGATGAACTGGGAAGCTGTACTGCTGACCGGCGTGCTGCCGTTCGTGCCTATGGATATCGTAAAATGCTTGGCAGCGGCTGTCATCGCGCGTCCTCTGCACCGCATTTTCACTAGGGAACGCTGATATATGAACGAGGTCTATATCATCGGCGGCCTGCGCTCTTATATCGGCTTAAAAGGCGGCATCTACAAGCATATCCCGGCGGAAATCCTAGGAGCGCGGGTATGCCGGGCACTGCTGAATAAATATAAAATAGATACTGCTGACTGCATTATCTGCGGCAACGGCGTAGGCGCAGGCGGCAATATAACCCGCTTGATGGCATTGGAAGCCGGCATGGATTATTCCGTACCGGCTTTTACTGTCGATATGCAGTGCTGCAGCGGTTTGGAAAGCATCGTCTGCGCAGCGGAAAAAATCGCCTGCGGTCATGCCGATTTGATCATCGCAGGGGGCTTTGAAAGCAGCTCCACTCAGCCGCGCCGCGCATACAATGTCAATCATCCGGCATACAATAGTGAAGATGACAGTGCCAATTTTTATAACACGGCAAAATTCACTCCGGGTGATCAGTGTGAAACTGCCATGCTGGAAGGTGCGGAATACACTGCACAAAAATACGAAGTCAGTGCCGCTGCCATGGATGAATGGGTGCTAAAAAGCCATGCCAGAGCATTTACGGCACGCGCTGAACATATGCTCGATGAAATCATCATTTCCATATGCGGCGCATCAAAAGATGAAGGCATACGCCCGCGCATGAGCCAGCGTCTTTTGGATAAAATGCCCAAGCTGCTGCCCGGCGGAGAATTGCTGACAGCGGCAAATTCCTGCCTTATAAACGACGGAGCGGCAATGCTGCTGCTCTGCTCAGGCGAGTATTTAAAACAGCACGGCTTAACGCCTATAGCAAAGATAAAAGCCGCTGCCGCCTGCGGCACAGATCCCATGACCAGCCCTATGGGAGCTATCTCTGTAACGCAGAAAATACTGCATCAGAATAACTTATCCGCCGCAGATATAGACGCATTTGAAATCAATGAAGCCTTTGCCGTGATCGACGTGCTATTTGACAGAGCCTTTCCCGGCTGTAAAGATAAATACAACAGATTCGGCGGCGCACTCGCCTACGGTCATCCCTACGGAGCTTCCGGAGCGGTCATATTGCTGCATTTATTAGCCTCGCTGCAAAAATCAGGAGGCAGGCTCGGCTGCTGCTCCATCGCCGGGGCGGGAGGCTTGGGCAGTTCACTGCTCGTAGAAAGGATGAACTGAAATGGATTACTTGGCTTCACTGCGAATAATAAGCAGTGCTAAACAGCAAAAAGCCGCCTTGATCACCGAGCACAGGACTTATACCTATGCCGAGCTGATCAAAACGGCACAGTCAATTCGAGATGCAGCCGATTTCGCTTCAAGCTGCATATTCATCCATGAAGATGAGATAAGTGCTCAGCTGATAAAATTCATCGCTTACAGCGGCACTAAAACAGTGCCCGTCATCGCCACTAAAGTAAGCCGTCAGCAGCAGTTCACCGCCGAAGATATTCCGCCACGTGCCTGCATGGGCGTAATGACCTCCGGCTCTACAGGCAGGAGCAAGCTCTTATGGCGCAGCTACGAAAGCTGGGCAGATTTCTTCCCCGAACAGAATAAAATTTTCGGCTTAAACGAACACAGCACAATCTTCTGCCAAGGCAGCCTCGCCTTTACCGGCAATCTAAATATTTACATGGGAGTACTCGCCGCCGGAGGAACAATCGTTGCCGCAGATAAATTTTCACCAAAAAAATGGCTTGCCATGATGAACGAATACAAAGTCAACGCCATCTACATGATTCCCTCAAAGCTAATGTTGCTGATAAAAGCAGCCACAGCCCCAAACCATAATGTGCATCACATTATAAGCGGCTCCCAGAGCATGGGCAGACGCAAAGCCGCCGAAATCAAACACATCTTCCCCAATACCGATATAACACTCTACTACGGAGCCAGCGAGCTAAACTACATCACCTATATCAAAGACACAGCCATGACCGACGACGAAACACTGATCGGCAAACCGTTTCACGATGTGCACATCTCGATAGACCACGGAGAAATCCTGGTCAGCACGCCCTACGGCATAGAAAACATAAAAATGCCCTTCTCCCTAAAAGACAAAGGCTATATAGATGAAAACGGCAATCTTCACTTCCAAGGCAGAAGCGACGATATCATAAATATAAACGGCATCAAAATCTCTACTTACAAAGTAGAACAAGCCCTCCTGCATCGCCTGCCCTGCCGCGAAACAGCAGTGATATCCCTGCCCTATAACGGCACAGACGTATTAACAGCCTTCATCGTTTGGGATGGAGAAAAACAGCCGGCAAGAGCCGAGCTGCTAAAATCACTGCGGCAGGAATTGACAGATTACGAGATACCGAAAAAATTCGTCTATTTGCATGAGCTGCCAAAAAACGAGAGTGGCAAAATCGACAGGCTCATTTTATTTGAAACTTACAAAAAAACTTTATAAATATTTAGATTAAAATTCCCGCTTAAAATATGAAATTCTAAGCGGGAATCTTATATTT
>CATYZV010000195.1 GCA_958415865.1 uncultured Selenomonadaceae bacterium | reverse complement strand
GATACAAGGTGATTATATTGACCAGTTATATGTTTATCGTGCCGATGCTGGGCTGGCTGTCAGCAGTCATCGCCAAGACCATCGTCAATTTCGTCTTCTGCCGCCGCCCTGACCTGCGCCTTTCCTTCGCCAACGGCGGCTTTCCCAGTGCGCACACAGCCACAGTCATTTCAGCTGCGACGTACATAGGCTTTTACGACAATTTTTCCTCCACTGCATTTCTCTTAGCCGAATGTATGGCTTTCATCGTTATGATCGACGCTACCCACCTGCGCCGCTCACTGGGTCGCCATGCCGCCATCCTAAATAAATTGCAGGGACGCGACAAGCTGCCGGAAAGAGAAGGCCATACCTATTTTGAAGTAACAGGTGGTTTCATATTCGGCTTTGTCGTAGGCTATCTCTGTTATTTGTACATCTAAATATGAAACTCATTTTGCCGGCACTGCGCCGGCTTTTTTTATACCGTAGATTAATGGTATAATAGAAACAAATTGCAAAATTCACTGAAGGAGATGATACTTTGACGATTGGTTTACGCCTCAGCGCAGCAGCTGATTTCGTTCCGCTCGGCAGCATTGTTGCCGACATCGGTACAGACCATGCGTATCTGCCGATAGAACTGGTTAGCTCGCGCCGATGCCCTAAGGCTATTGCAGGGGATTACAACAAAGGGCCGTGCGCCAGTGCCCGCCATTCCGTGGCTGCGGCAAATTTAACGGATAAAATAGATGTACGGCTCGGCAGCGGGCTTGAGATCCTCGCGCCGGGCGAGGTGGATATCGCTATATTCTGCGGCATGGGCGGCAGCCTCATAAGACAGCTGCTGGCAGATTCACCCGCAGTCGTGCAGTCGCTGAAAGGGCTGATAATGCAGCCACAGCAGGCTTACAGCTCCCTGCGCCGCTATCTGCATGAAATCGGCTGGCATATAGCTGATGAATCGCTAGTAAAAGAGGATGGCAGGCTTTACCAAATAATCTATGCCGTGCCGGGTCATGCTGATATGCCGAGTGATATAGAGCTGGAAGTAGGTCCTGTGCTGAATGAAAAACGCCCTGCACTGTTTGCCGAGCTTATAAGAGAGCTGCTGCAAAAAGCACGCCGCTCACTGTCCGGCATGGAAAAATCACCTGCGGCCGTGCAGAGTGAAAAATACAATGAACTAAAGCAGTATACGGCACAATTGGAGGCTTTATTATGATAAAATGCCAAGTCTTGGTGGAAGCGATGGACCGCCTTGCGCCCCGCTATTTGGCAGAGGACTGGGACAATGTGGGCTTGTTGATCGGCAGCCCGTCTCAGGAAATTCACAAGGTGATGACCTGCCTCGACGCTACGGAAAACATCATCGACCGCGCCATCGCCGGCAATTACAATATAATCGTATCGCACCACCCGTTTTTATTCCGCGCGATAAAGCGCATCAACACGAATAATCCGCTCGGCAGGAAGATACAAAAACTAATGGCGCACAACATCGCCGTATTTTCCGCCCACACCAATCTCGACACGACATTCGGCGGCGTAAACGACGTGCTGGCGCAAAAACTGCACTTGACCGACTTAAAGCCGCTGACCATCGGCTGGCGCGAAGAGATTTTAAAACTCGGTGTCAATGTGCCGCTAGACCATGCTGAAGCAGTACGCCATGCCCTCGCCAAGGCAGGCGCAGGCAGCATAGGCAATTACGCCGGCTGCTCCTTCCAATTTGCAGGCGAAGGCCGCTTCACCCCGCTTGAGGGTGCGCATCCCTTCATCGGCAGTCAGCAAAAGCCTGAAACAGTGCCTGAAGTACGCATTGAAACAGTCCTGCCCGCCAAGATTCAAAATAGAGTAGTAAAAGCAATGCTCAAAGCCCATCCTTATGAAGTGCCCGCCTACGATATCATTCCGACCAAGAACTGCTACAATGAAAACGGCTTGGGACGCATCGGCATCTTCAGCGATTCTTCGGACATGAGCATTGAAGATTACGCCAAAATGGTAAAAGCAAACCTTCCCGGCGATACCGTACGCCTCGTCAAAGGAAATGACAATCCCGTGCACAAAGTAGCACTGTGCTCCGGCGCAGGCGTGGAATTCATGGATGCCGCCGCCATGCAGGGAGCCGACACCTACATCACCGGCGACGTGAAATACCACGAAGCCCAGCACGCCCAAGACCTAGGCATCAACCTAATTGACGCAGGCCACTTCGGCACCGAAATGCCCGTAGTAGAAAAGCTGGCGCAGTATTTAGAAGCAGAAAACGTAAAAAACAAATGGCAGATAGAAATCACTGCTGACACCAGTGAAAGGGATACATTTATCACTATATAATAGAAGACACCGACAATCTTCATATGTATCTTTACAGTATTTCTAGCTTAAAACTAAAATCTAGGCTTGGATTTAACTGTACTAACTATCAGCTTTGCAGAATTTAAAGAAATCAGCTGTCTTTAAACTCTAATCGAGCCTTAGCAATTCTGCTGCTCTGCCAAAGGCAGATTAGAAAACGGACGGAGTGAAAGCGTTTTTAGCTTCTACTGTTTGAGCAAAGCGAGTTTAGAAGCGTTGCGAGAACGCAGTCCGTTTTCTAAAGGCAGAATTGGTACAGCGAGCCACCATACCAAGTTCGCGGAAGGCTCTTTTTTCTTTGGTTCGTTTTCTTTTTTGAGCCAGCAAAAAAGAAATGAACGGTTTTAAAAGGAGGAATTTACTTTGCAGATTACCATCAATGGCAAGCACCATGACATCGGGGAAAATACTTCCATCGCTGCTATTATGAAACAGCGCGGTTTTAAGCCGGGCATGGCGGTGGCGGAGCTCAATTATGAAATAATCCCCAATGAAGAATGGCATACCACGATTTTAAAAGAAGGCGATGTGCTGGAAATCGTCGCTTTTATGGGAGGCGGGGCGTATCATGCGTAAGGGCATGGAGCATTTCATCAACAATCCTATCTACACCATAACGGCGGAAAGTATGTCGCTCGGCCGTTCTAATATCGAGGTCATCGCTCAGATGCTAAAGGCAGGCATCAAGTTCATTCAGTACCGCGAAAAGGAAAAGCCGGGCCTGGATAGATATAATGAATGTCTCAAGCTGCGCGAAATGACGAGAGAAGCCGGGGCGATTTTCATCATTGACGATTTTGTCGATCTTGCCATGGCTGTCGAGGCTGACGGCGTGCACGTAGGTCAGACGGATCTGCCGCCGCAGGCTGTGCGCTCGCTCATAGGTCCGGACAAGATAATCGGCTGGTCTACGCACGAGCCGGCTCAGCTTGATGCGTCGAATAAACTCGGCGATATCATCGACTACATCGGTGTCGGTCCCGTCTACGCTACACAGACGAAGAAAGATGCCGTGCCGGTCGGCTTTTCCTATGTGGAATACGCGGCGCAGCACGCTAAGCATCCGTTTGTCGCCATCGGCGGCATCAAAGAGCACAATATCTGCGATGTGGCAGCTCACGGGGCAAAGACCTTCGCCATCGTATCGGAGATAGTCGGTGCTGAGGATATCGCAGCCAAGATAAAATCTATTGAACAGACATTGAAAAACAAGTGAGGTAATAATTATGCGCTTAGAAGAACAAATGAAATCAGGCCTGCTCTACCGCGAATTCGGCCACAAGGACCCTGTTGACCAAGAGTATGAAAAAATCATCGACGCACAGCGCGTCCACGCCAAGGAAATGATGTTTGACTTCAACAACACGCGCCCCAGTGATATGAAGACGCGCACGAAGATTTTAAAAGAACTGCTCGGAGCGGCAGGCGACGGCATCTACTTAGAACCGCCCGCACACTTTGCCTACGGCTGCAATACCTATATCGGCAAGAATTTCTATGCCAACTTCAACTTCCAAGTAGTCGATGACGGCGAAGTCCACATCGGCGACGACGTTATGATCGGGCCCAATACGCTGATCTGCGTTACCGGTCATCCGCTCTACGCTGAATACCGCCTCGGCGGAACGCAGTTCTCGCTGCCCATTCATATCGGCAATAAAGTCTGGATAGGAGCAGGAGTCATGATCATGCCCGGCGTTACCATCGGCGACGGCAGCGTCATCGGCGCAGGCAGCCTCGTTACAAAAGACATCCCCGCCAACTGCCTTGCTTATGGCTCGCCCTGCAAGGTCATCCGCGAGATCGGAGAATACGACAAAAAATATTTCCGCAAGAATACACCTGTGAACGACTATAAATAAGCTAAACAATTCAGCGAAGATATTCATAAGGTCTTTTATTTATCAGGCATTTATGATATAATTTCTTTCGTATAATTG
>CATYZV010000194.1 GCA_958415865.1 uncultured Selenomonadaceae bacterium | reverse complement strand
CTTTGAAAGTTATACACAGGGCTTTTATTTTATACACAAATATTAATCAAATAGCTTGATGATTCTTGGCGGCTATTTTTTCTTTTGCGACGGAGAGCATGAGTTTGATGCGGTTGAGCTGGTTTACTTCGCTGATGCCGGCATCGCAGTCGATGGCGACGATGTTCACGCCTTCTTTGGTGCGCATGAGTTCACGCATCATGCCTTTGCCGGTGATGTGGTTGGGCAGGCATCCGAAAGGCTGGAGGCAGATGATGTTTTTTACGCCTTCTTGAATGAGCTTTGCCATTTCGCCGGTTAGGAACCAGCCTTCGCCTGCCATGTTGCCGAGTGAAGCGTGGGGCTTGGTGAGTTCGGCTATCTGCTTGATGGTATAAGGCGGGCTGAAGCGGCGGCTGGCGCGCAGTGCTTTGCGCATTGGTGCTCGGTAAAATTCCATGAGCTTGATGAAGATTTCCGATTTGGCACTGTCGAGCCATTTGCCGTCGAGCATTTTGTGCTTGATGATGTCGTCGTAAGCCATGTACATGAAGAAGTCCATGAGGTCGGGCATTACGACTTCCGCGCCTTCGTCGGCGAGGATTTTTTCGACGTGGTTGTTGGCGGTCGGATGGTATTTGACGAGGATTTCGCCGACGATGCCGACGCGCGGTTTTTCGATGTCTTCGTGCAGCGGCAGTTCGTCAAATTCTTTTACGGCGCGTTTGATGTTGCGGCTGAATTTTATATAGTTGCCATGGTCGATTTCTTCAAAGGCAATGGCACGCCATTTATTGTAAAGCATATCGGCAGAGCCGGGGACTTTTTCATAAGGGCGCGTGCGGTTGGCGAGCTTTATCAGCAGGTCAGCGTAGATGGTCGCTTTGAGCACGTCGAGCCAGATGTCCGTGTCCATCTTGAAGTCATCCGTTTCGCGGCCGACGCAGGCAAATACAGGCACCTGAGGCATACCGGCACTCTTGAGTGCTTTGCGCATGAGATTCAAATAATTCGTAGCGCGGCACGCTCCGCAGGTCTGGAACAGCATGATAGAGGTGTTGTTGACATCGTACTTGCCGGACTTTAATGCCTTGAGGAGCTGGCCGATTACGACGATTGCCGGGTAGCACATATCGTTGTTGACGTAGCGCAGGCCGAGGCCGATAGCGTCCTGCTTGGGCATTTCGGGGATGACTATCTTCATGCCGGATTTGAGGCAGGCGTGCTGGATGAAGTCGAAGTGGAACGGCGACATCTGCGGCGCGAGTATGGTGTGAGTCTGCTGGCATTCCTTGGAAAAGTAAGCGCGCTGCTTGGGCGGTTCGAGTTCGTCCATCTGCGAGAAGCCGTATTTCCAAGCTGCCATCAGCGAGCGGATGCGGATGCGTGCTGCGCCGAGGTTGCTGACTTCGTCTAGCTTTATCATCGTGTAGATATCGCCGTGCTGTTCGAGAATTTCGCGCACCTGTCCCGTCGTTATAGCGTCGAGGCCGCAGCCGAACGAGCTGAACTGAATCAGCGTCATGTCCTTCTGCTGTGCTACATAGCTTGCCGCGTGGTAGAGGCGGGCATGGTAGCTCCACTGGTTGACAATATCGAGATCGTCTTCCTTGCAGTTGAGATGGTAGAGTGCGTCTTCTGAGAGAATGGCGATGCCGTAGGACTGAATCATTTCGGGGATGCCGTGGTTGATTTCGGGGTCGACGTGGTACGGTCTGCCGGCGAGTACTACCATAGGCAGTTTCTTGGCTCTGGCAGCCTTCATTATTTCTGCGCCGTAATCGCGCACATCCTGCTTATAATGGTCGAGTTCAGCATATGCTTCATCGACAGCAGCGGCAAGTTCTTTCTTTTTAATGCCGTAATCTTTAAGCGTGTCGAGCAGGTGTTCAATCAGCTTATCGCGGCTCGTTATAGGCAGGAACGGCTGTAAGAATTTGATGTGCTTTTGGCGTAGGATGTCCATATTGGCACGGATGTTTTCTGCGTAAGAAGCGACGATCGGGCAGTTGTAATTGTTGTCTGAAGCGTGCAGCGGATCGCGGAGGTTGTACGGTATGCACGGGTAGAAAATGGTATCAAGCCCTTTTTCTACTAGGTCCATAATATGACCATGTGCTAATTTTCCGGGATAGCACAGCGAATCGGAAGGAATAGTGGACATACCTTTGCAGTACAGCTGCGCCGAGGACTTGCCGGACAGCACGACTTCAAAGCCGAGTTCCGTGAACAGAGTGAACCAGAACGGATAATCTTCGTACATATTCAATACGCGCGGTATGCCGATTCTGCCGTGCTTTGCGTGTTCGATTGGCTTGTAGTGGTCGAATAAGCGTTCGTATTTGTATTTGTAGATATTCGGTGCTTTATCTTCCGGCGCAATGCGCTTGCCTATGCCGCGTTCGCAGCGGTTGCCTGTATAGTAACGGCCGCCGTCGGGGAAGGTCTGCATCGTTATCAGGCAGCGGTTGCCGCAGCCATGGCAGCGGTACGATTTCGTTTTTATTTCAAAGTGATCGAGTTCATCAAGCGGCAGAACACTCGATACATCCTGCTTGCGTTCCATGCCGAGCAGTGCTATGCCGTACGCGCCCATCAGACCTGCTATATCGGGGCGGATGACGTTCTTCTTGAGCAGCAGTTCCATAGCGCGCAGCACAGCATCATTGTAAAACGTGCCGCCCTGGACGACGATATTGTCGCCAAGCTCTGCCGTATCCTTGACTTGAATTACTTTGAACAGTGCGTTTTTGATTACGGATAGAGCAATGCCGGCAGAGATGTCGCTGACACTCGCACCTTCTTTTTGAGCCTGTTTTACGCGCGAGTTCATAAATACGGTGCAGCGTGTGCCTAGGTCGACCGGATTTTTAGCGGTAAGACCGCGTCCGGCAAAGTCGCCTACTTTCATATTAAGCCCTTGGGCGAAGTTCTGGATGAAAGAGCCGCAGCCGGCGGAGCAGGCTTCATTCAGTATTATCTGGCCGATATTGCCGTTTTTTACGTAGAAGCATTTCATATCCTGGCCGCCGATGTCGAGAACGCAGCTTACATCCGGGCAGAATTCACGCGCCGCGCGCAGATGGGCAAACGTTTCCACTTCGCCGAAATCAGCGTGCAGGGCAGCTTTGACGATGTGTTCGCCGTAGCCTGTTGTGCCGACGCCGGCGATATGTGTATCTTTGGGCATTACCTTGTAGAATTCTATCATGCGTTCGAGCACCGTCTTCAGCGGAGAACCGTTATTGCTGCCGTAAGCAGAATAGAGGATTTCCTTATCCTTGCCGATAGCTACGAGCTTCGTCGTCGTAGAGCCGGCATCTATACCGAGATAGAGCGGACCTTTGTAGTCGGACAATGAGCCTTTTTTCACGATGTCTTTGCTGTGGCGGGCTTTAAATGCCTCATATTCAGCATCGTCTTTAAACAGCGTGAACGGCACGGTTTCCGTTTCGTGTGAAGTCTTTTCACAGTCGGCCAGACGCTGCATTATTTCCGCGTAGCTGATTTCCTCGGCATCTTCGCAAAGAGCCGCGCCCATCGCGACGAAATAGCAGCCGTCATCGACTTCGACGATGTGTTCCTTGTCGAGCTTGAGCGTTTCAATGAAGCGTTTCTTCAGTTCTGACAAGAAGTAGAGCGGACCGCCCAGAAATGTGATTTTGCCTTCCAGCGGCCTGCCTTGAGCGAGATTGCCGATGGTCTGATTG
The DNA here is from genome assembly GCA_958415865.1 of uncultured Selenomonadaceae bacterium. Classification (GTDB taxonomy): domain Bacteria; phylum Bacillota; class Negativicutes; order Selenomonadales; family Selenomonadaceae; genus Megamonas. The sequence goes on along the minus strand of CATYZV010000194.1, from coordinate 601 downwards.
ACCACAGCTTGAAAGATGGACAGTGCGATATCAGGTTTTTCCGCACCGTCGTTTAACAATGCCTGTACATCCGTCTTGGCGAATACACCGCAGCGCGAAGCTATAGTGTAGATCTGCGTGCCCTTCTTGGCGAGTTCGTTGAGCCCCATGGCATCCGTGTTTAAAAGAGCGGCCATATGGTCGATGAAAGAGCCGGTGCCGCCGGCGCAGACACCGTTCATGCGCTGTTCCGGAGCAGAGCCGAAATACGTGATCTTGGCATCTTCACCGCCCAGTTCCACAGCTACATCTGTCTGCGGTATCCAGCTGCGAACAGCCTTGGAGCAGGCGATTACTTCCTGCACGAACGGCAGTTTAAGATTATTTGCCATGCCCATGCCGGCAGAGCCGGTTACAGCACAGGTGAATTTGTGCTCCTTCAGCATATCAGAGAGAGCTGCGATATTGTCGTGCATTGATTTGTAGATTTCAGACAGATGACGCATGTATTTTTTGTATATCACATTGCCGTCTGCATCAAGCACCACTGTTTTAATCGTGGTAGAACCGATATCGATTCCAAGCTTATATAGAATATTCATTTTAACACCACCTGTATAGC